>JAYSVL010000100.1:0-2537 GCA_043718595.1 Gemmatimonadaceae bacterium | reverse complement strand
GGCTGCTGGTGCGGTACGCGCAGTGCTGTCAGCCAGTGCCCGGGGACAAGGTCGTGGGCTACGTGACCCGCGGTCGCGGTGTGAGTATTCATCGCGGGGATTGCCCGAACCTGCTGCTGCTGGTGCTCGAACCCGAACGACGCCTCGATATCGACTGGCACGAGATGGACGGGGAGCGTTTTGTGGTGCGCCTGGCGATGGAGGGGAACGACCGTCGGGGTCTCTACGCCGACGTGGCGGCCGCCGTGAGCGCGACCGGCACCGACATCAAGAGCCTCGAGCTCAAAACCGTCGATGGGCGAGTGACGGGGGTCGCGCTCGTCGAGGTGGAGAACTTGGCGCACCTCGAGCGGATCATCAAAGCGGCGCGGCGTGTGAAAGGGATTGGTGCAGTAAGTCGGCGCGAGCGGTTGAGCAACGACGACGCCTAGACCTCACACGCTGCCATTGACCCCGTCGGCCAAGGCAGTACCGAACAAAAACCGAGCAAGCGGAGTATATTGACGAATGCCCGTCCAATTCCTGCTCCAAGCGCCTTTTGCCCCCGCTGGTGATCAGCCGCGCGCCATTGCCGAACTCACGCGAGGGCTGACGCGAGGCGATCGATACCAGACGCTGCTTGGCGTCACGGGGTCTGGGAAGACAATGACCATTGCCAACGTCATTGAGGCGCACCGTCGACCGACACTCGTCCTCTCGCACAACAAAACGCTCGCCGCGCAGCTGTACGGAGAACTGAAAAGCTTCTTTCCCACCAACGCGGTCGAATACTTCGTTTCGTACTACGACTACTATCAGCCGGAATCCTACGTGCCGTCGAGCGACACGTATATCGAGAAAGACGCCAGTATCAACGAAGACATCGATCGGCTGCGCTTGCGTGCGACGTCGTCACTGATGGAGCGCGACGACGTGGTGATCGTCTCCACCGTTTCTGCCATCTATGGCCTCGGCGACCCCGTTTCTTATCGCGAACGGATGGTGTCACTGGCCAAAGGGCAGCGCATTGGCCGTGACGACATTCTCCGCGCGCTGGTCGGCATTCAGTATCAACGCAACGATGTGGCGTTCGATCGTGGGACGTTTCGTGTGCGCGGCGACACTGTCGAGATCTATCCGGCCTATGAGGAACAGGCCGTGCGCATCGAACTCTGGGGTGATGAGATCGAACGCGTGTCCAAGATCGATCCGCTCACCGGCGAAACCATCGCGTCAACCGATCGGACGGCGATCTATCCGGCGAAACACTTTATCACCAATCGTCCGACGGTCGAGCGGGCCATCGTTGCTATCAAGGACGAACTCGCCGAGCGACTCGCCGAGCTGCGCATGCAAGGCAAGTTGCTTGAGGCGCAACGACTGGAGCAGCGCACACACTTTGACATCGAGATGCTGCTCGAGATTGGCACGTGTGCCGGCATTGAGAACTACTCGCGGCACATCAGCGGACGCGTCGCTGGGGAACGACCTGCCTGCTTGCTGGACTACTTCCCGGATGACTATCTCGTCGTCGTCGATGAGTCGCACGTGTCGTTGCCGCAGGTCCGCGGCATGTACAATGGTGACCGGGCACGTAAGCTTACCTTAGTGGACTATGGGTTTCGCCTGCCCAGCGCGCTCGATAATCGCCCGCTGGTGTTCGAAGAGTTCATGGCGCTGGCGCCTCGGCTCATCAACGTGTCTGCCACGCCCGGCGAGTTGGAATTGCAACTGTCCGAGGGAGTGGTGGTGGAGCAGGTAATTCGCCCCACCGGCTTGCTCGACCCCGAACTGGAAGTGCGTCCGGTTAAAGGGCAAGTGGATGATCTGCTGCACGAGATTCGGCAACGCGAGCGCAAGGGCGAGCGCGTCCTCGTGACCACGCTCACCAAACGCATGTCAGAAGACCTCACCGACTATCTGCAACAAATGGGTGTGCGCGTGCGCTACCTGCATTCTGATATCGATGCAATCGAACGCGTCGAGATCATTCGCGGCTTGCGCCTCGGTGAGTTTGATGTACTCGTCGGCATCAACTTGTTGCGCGAAGGACTCGACATGCCGGAAGTTTCGCTCGTGGCCATTTTGGATGCCGATCAGGAAGGGTTCCTCCGCAGTGATCGTTCGCTCATTCAGACCATTGGTCGCGCCGCGCGACATCTCAACGGACGTGCTATCCTCTACGCGGACCGGATCACGGGGTCGATGCAGCGCGCGATAGATGAAACCACGCGTCGCCGCACCATCCAGCGTGAGCACAATGAGGCGCACGGCATCACGCCGCATGGTGTGGTGAAGAGTATCGACGAAGTGCGATTCATCACACGCGTCGCTGATGCTCGCGTCGAGAAGGCACCGGGTGCGGCACCGGCAACGCGACGCATCGGTGGCGAGTCGGCACCGCGTTCGCGCGAAGACTTGCAAACGCTCGTTGGCGAACTCGAAATCGCGATGCGCGAGGCCGCCATCGCCCTCGACTTTGAAGCGGCGGCGCGGCTGCGCGATCAGCTGTTTGAGGTCCGCATCGCCTTGGGAGATCGCCCGGCACAGGCGCGTGG
>JAYSVL010000099.1:0-7434 GCA_043718595.1 Gemmatimonadaceae bacterium | reverse complement strand
GCGGATGTTGCGCGCGCATGGGCAGATCCGCGCATCCGACGCGAGCCGTCGTAAATGTCGCACTCAACCATACATGTGCTGTGGGGTGATCGCGGGGTTCGCGCACCGTTGATGTGCATTGGTGCGCTCACCGCGATGGCGCTGGCCGCACCGCTGCTCGCCCCGTACGCACCCAACACTCCGATCGACATCATCGGCAGCAAGAGCCTCCCCCCGTCGACAGTCCATTGGTTTGGTACCGACAACATCTCGCGCGACGTGCTCAGTCGTGTGCTCTACGGTGCACGCGTCTCCCTCGCCGTGGCCGCCGCTGCGGTTGCCGTCTCGCTTGGTGTCGGCACCACGATAGGCGCCGTCGCGGCGATGGCCGGTGGGATGTGGGATGCGGTGTTGATGCGCATCATCGACGTATTCCTGTCGATACCGCGCGTGCTGCTGCTGCTCGCGGTGAGCGCAATTGCCGCGCCGCTGCCGCTCCTGGCGCTCGTCGCATTGATTGGGTTCACCGGCTGGTTCGATGTCGCGCGACTCGTGCGTGGCGAAGTGCAGTCACTGCTCGGTCGCGACTACATCCTCGCGGCGCGAGCCAGCGGTGTCGCCGACGTGCGCCTGTTGCGCCGACATATCATACCACACCTCCTGCCGGTGCTCGCCGTTAATGCCACCATGGGTGTCGCGTCAACCATCGCACTCGAATCTGGGCTCAGTTATCTCGGCGTCGGCGTGCAGAATCCAACCGCCAGCTGGGGGAGTATCATCCAGCTCGGGAAAGGACTGATTGACACCCAATGGTGGCTCACGCTCTTTCCCGGTCTGGCAGCGATCATCGCTGTACTCGCGTGCAATGCGCTCGGCGACGCCTTGCGCGACCACTACGCGCCGTAGATGGTTCCCGCGTGACATCACACGACAACTCGCCTGCGGGCACCGCCCGCTCACACGCCGAGCCGCTGCTCAGCGTGCGGCAGCTGCGCGTCTATTTTCGTGCCCACGCACGCACCGTGGCGCGTGCCGTTGACGGTGTCTCCTTCGACATCGCGGCGGGACAAACGGTCTGCCTGGTTGGCGAGTCTGGCTGTGGCAAGTCGGTCACCGCACTCTCGCTGCTGCGTTTGGTGCCGCCGACCGGTCGAATCGAACCCGGAAGCGCGATTCGTTTCCGCGGCGAGGACCTGCTCACGCTTGCCGATGAACCGCTACGCCAAATTCGCGGGCAGCACATCGCGATGATCTTTCAGGAGCCGAGCACCGCACTCAATCCGGTGCTGACGGTGGGTGATCAGGTGGCCGAGGTCGTGCGGGTGCACACGAAGACAACAAAACGCGAAGCATGGCAGCGGGCGGTCGACATGTTACGGCAAGTCGGCATCGCCGATCCCGAGGTACGCGCCAAACAGTATGCGCACGAGCTCTCCGGCGGCATGCGTCAGCGCGTGATGATTGCGATGGCGCTCGTAATGCATCCACAGTTGGTGATCGCTGATGAACCGACCACCGCGCTTGACGTCACGATTCAGGCGCAGATTCTCGAGCTGTTGCGCGAGATGCGGGCGCAAACCGGGATGGCGTTGCTGCTCATCACGCATGACCTGGGCGTCGTCGCCGAGATGGCGTCGCGCGTCATTGTCATGTATGCCGGATGTATTGTGGAGGAGGCCTCGGTGGCAGATCTCTTCGCCGCACCCGCGCATCCGTACACCGAAGGATTGCTCGCCGCAGTGCCGCGACTCGGCGTCGAACAAGAGCGATTGACGACCATTCCCGGCACCGTTCCAGCGGCGACCGACTGGCCAGCCGGATGCCGTTTCCGCGATCGCTGCGCATATGCCTTTGATCGCTGCGCGACAGAAGAACCGGCGCTGGTGCCGCTGAGTGCCACGCACAGCGCACGCTGCCACTTGGTGCAAGAGCCCGAACGAAGACGTGCGCGCGCCGAGCAGCACGCATGAGTGGACCAACGGGTGACGCAACACCAGTGACACCGCTGCTTCAGGTGCGTGACCTGACGAAATACTTTCCCATCCGCGGCGGCGTCTTTGGTCGTGTAACCGGACAGGTGAAAGCGGTCGACGGTGTCTCGTTCGATCTGGCGCGCGCGGAGACGCTGGCCCTCGTCGGGGAGTCCGGCTGCGGGAAGTCGACGACTGGACGGACCATCCTCCGCCTCGTTGAACCCACCAGCGGCAGCATTCATTTCGATGGCGTCGACGTGCGCGCTTTGCGCGGCGAAGCGCTGCGGCGCTTGCGACGCAGAATGCAGATCGTATTTCAGGACCCGTACGGCTCGCTCAATCCTCGCATGACGATTGGCGCGGCGATTCGCGAAGGGTTGATCGTGCACCAAATCGCCGAAGGTGCCGAAGCCGAACGTCGCGTGGCACGGCTGCTCGACGAGGTCGGCTTGCGTGGCGAATACAGTGGGCGGTACCCGCACGAGTTCTCCGGTGGACAACGTCAACGCATCGGTATCGCACGAGCGCTCGCGGTGGAACCGGCGTTTGTTGTGTGCGACGAGCCCGTATCGGCACTCGATGTGAGTGTGCAGGCACAAGTGGTAAACTTGCTGCGCGATTTGCAGCGGGATCGCGGTCTTGCCTATCTGTTCATCGCGCATGACCTTGCGGTCGTTGCACATATGGCCGACCGGGTCGCCGTGATGTACCTCGGTCACATCGTCGAACTGGCGCCTCGTCGTGCCCTGTTCAACATGCCGATGATGCCGTACACGCAGGCGTTGCTGTCGGCGGTTCCCGTGCCCGACCCAGCGGCGGTGCGTACACGCATCTTGTTGCCAGGCGAACCGCCATCGCCGGCCAATCCGCCCAGCGGTTGCGTGTTTCATCCGCGCTGTTTGCATCCGGACAAGGACGAGGCCTGTTCGCGAATAATTCCCACGCTCGAAGAGAAAGCACCCGGTCATTTCGTTGCCTGTATTAAGCAGCCTGTCCTCACCAACCTCACGCCCCGGACCCCGTGAATCCGCTCGCCACCGAGTCTGCTATCCTCAACGATCGCGCGTCATCAGAGGCCGACCGTTCGTTCTTCGGACATCCGCGCGGTCTTGGCTTGTTGTTCATGACCGAGATGTGGGAACGCTTCTCCTACTACGGGATGCGCGCTCTGTTGGTGCTGTATCTTGTCAATGAACTGCACTGGGACAAAGCACGAGCGGCGAGCCTCTACGGTACCTACACGATGCTCGTGTTTCTCACGCCGCTGGTCGGTGGGTATATCGCCGACCGATTCATTGGCACACACAAGGCGCTGGTGCTCGGTGGCATCATCATCGCCAGTGGTCATTTTGTGTTGGCCTTCTCTGGCATGACCGCGTTTTACATCGGCCTCGGCCTCGTCGTGATTGGCACCGGCTTTTTCAAAGGCAACGTGTCGGCAACCGTCGGCCAGCTGTACCGGGGGAACGACACGCGACGAGATGCCGGATTCACCTTCTTTTACATGGGCATCAACACTGGTGCCTTCCTCGGTCCGATTGTCTGTGGCTATCTGGCGCAGAGCGCGGGATTCGGATGGCACTGGGGGTTTGCAGCGGCTGGCGTCGGCATGCTCGCTGGCCTGTTGTGGTACGTGCTTGGGAGAAACAAGTACCTCGCTGGCATTGGTGACGCACCGACAGCTGCCTCACGTCAAGCAGACGCCGCGCAAGCCTCGATCAGCAACGACGCGTCAGCGCGGAACGGAGCGATCGGCGCCGCCGTTGGTGCCGCCGTGGCGTGGTTGCTCGCCGGCAGTGCACTTGCCCTACTCGTCGGCGTGATCATCGGCGCAGCGCTCGCCATCACGATTCTCGGTACGTCGGGCGACGAAAGGAAACGTGTTGTCGCGCTGTTTATCGTGGCCTTCTTCGTCGTCTTTTTCTGGGCCGCGTTCGAACAGGCAGGTTCGTCGATGAACCTGTTTGCCGACAAGTACACCGACTTGCACCTTGGCAGTTTCGCGATTCCGTCCACCTGGATGCAGTCGGTCAATTCCTTCTTCATCATTGCCTTTGCACCCGTCTTCGCCGCCGTGTGGCTCGCGCTCGGACGCCGGAACGCCGAACCGAGTACGCCGCTCAAGATGGTCATCGGCCTGACGTTTATCGGCCTCGGATTCCTGTTCTTGGTGATCGGTGGCGGACGCGCGGACAGCGGCATCAAGGTGAGTCCGTTGTGGCTGGTTGGCGCCTACATGTTCCACTCCTTCGGTGAACTGTGTTTGTCGCCGGTTGGCTTGTCGTACGTGACGAAAGTTGCGCCCGCACGTTTCGCGTCACTGATGATGGGCGTCTGGTTTCTCGCCAACGCGGTCGCCAACAAGACCGCCGGTTTTCTCGCCGGCTACACCCCGTTACCTGGCGACACTCCCGCAGTGGCGCAGACTGGCATTGGTGGCTGGGTGCAGCAGATGAGCGGCACCAATCGCGGCTTCTTCTCGATCTTCGTTGGCACGTCGTTGCTTGCCGCCGTCGTACTGTTGTTATGCGTGCCCTTGCTGCGACGACTAACCGCGTCGGTTAGAGCATAGCGCGTCGTGGCACCGTCATGGCCAGCTGAACAAACTGGTCGGCACCGTCCGCTCGCGAAATGATGCGATGTCGTCCGGTTCGCGCCAGAATGCGCGTGTCCGGTCATTGCTGCTGACGCGAATTTCGAAGCGGCGTCCCGGATCTCGGCTTACGGGATACGCGAAGTCGACGCGCCACAATCGTCGCGAGCGCGGTGGCACGGCCGCGAGAATGGAAAAACCCACCGCACCACGCCATGGTGTCGTGACAGAGTAGGGCACGGTGCGATCGCTCCACAGCTTTCCCGTTTCGGCAAACGCGGCGAGTCCAACGTCGGCGACGTTGTAGCGCGTTGGAACAATCAGTCGTTGCTCTGCGCGAAATACCAATCGCGATGCGCCCGGCTCGCGCGATCGGTGATGCCCCAGCACACCACCGTCATTGTCCGCCAGTGACAACTGAAACGGCACCGCCATGTGACGACCGGCACCCCACTCCATTTGCGCGAGCGTCAATTGTTTGATGGCAGGCTTGAAGTACCAGGCGAGTCGTCCACTGCTAATCACGTTGTCCCACGCGCGCGTCACGGCATCGTAGCGCGCTTCGCCGATTGCTTGCGCTCCGGCAAACCAGTGCTCGTTGCCGTAGCCACCGTACAAATTCGCCGCGAGAAATCGATCGCGATCCGTCGCGTCACCGATCTGTAGCGACTGTCCATACACGGCATTCATCTGCATGCCAACGCGGATGTCTTGTGCACCATTGAGCGCATCAAACCCTTCCACTGGGGCAAAGCGCAGGCGACGCAAGCCGAAGAGTGCGTTGAGCCGCGCGACGTGTTGTTCGCGAAACCGAAACGGCAGAGCGCCGGCCGGATCTGGCACAATGCCACGCGGGGTGATCAACACCGGCATCGAATCGGCCCGTAATAATTCGCGCGTCACCGACAGGCCGAGCAGCTTGAGACGACCGGCTGGCCCCATGCGCGTGATCGCCCCAACGTTGGCGAACTGGCGCACCACGTTCACCGCGTTTTCATCGCGCTCGGGCCGACGGAAGCTCACGTGGTCGCGCGTGCCGCCAACGGATCCCACCCACGCGAAACGCTGCAAGTCGGTGTAGTACGGGCGAATCAACTCGGCGCGCAACTCTTGTCCATGCTCGTTCCGCTGGCCAAAGAGGCGGAGTTCAGTACGCTGTCCACCAAACTGATAGTCCGTGATGCGCAAACCAATGACGTCATTGAACGGCCCGCCATCGCGCCACGTCGCCGCGGCAAGAATGGCGGCCCCGCCGAGGTTTGCATCGCCAAGCCGAATTGCCTTGAGCACCGGCGTTGCGAACTTCACATTCGGTTCAGCGATCAGGCTGAATTCATCGCGCGTCTGCACCTCCAGCCGTACACCGCCCGCTTCGTCGTCATATACGTCAATGCGCGCGTCCACGAGAAAGGGCTGCGCACGAAGAATGCGCTCCGACTCCGCGCGCCGTATTTGGTTGCACGGCTCTCCAACATCGAGCAGCAAGAATCGCCGGATCACTTTGGTGCGTGACGTAACGTGCAGCGCCCGCGCCGCAGACCTGAGAAACTCGGCGCGCCTCGGCAGCTTTTCCGTGTACGGCTGCTGTGTGACTACGACAATGTCGCTGATGGTCTGGCCCGCGCACCCCGCACGGGGGAGCACACCGCGACTCGAAGCTGGCGGATTGCGTGATGGTTGTTGCGCACTGATCACACTGTACGGCAAGAGCACAACCACGATGACCGCCGCGCACCGGCGACCACAAATCATTTGCCCATGCGGCGCTTCAGGGCGGCGAGACGCTCGTCGGCATCGGCTTCGCGCTCCGCACGCGAACGACGGGTTGGCGCTTCGGCCGTCGAACGCATCGCGTCCGCGGCCAAGGGGTCGTCCGAAAGTATCGCGTCAACTTCGCGTTGTGCTGCGGTGTCGTGCGAGGCACCTGGAGCAATACCCGACATCGCCATACGCAGCTGCGACGACATCTCCTCGAGTTCGCGTTCGGCGAGGGCAACTTCCTGCTGCTGCACCATCAACTTGGATTCCAGCACCGACACACGTTCGGCATGTTGTGTGGCAAAACGTTCAGCGATGCTCACCGTTTCCTGATCGCCAATCTGCGCCGCGAGTCGCAGACGTCGCTGCACCGTGTCCAGCTCCACGCGCTCGTGTGTGAGACGCTCCTTCGTCTTCGTGACGCCATCCCGCAGGTCTTGAATGCCCAACTTGGCGTGCACCATCGCGTCACGCATTGATGTCGTGACTCGACGACGCTCGTCGGGAGAGAGACGATCAGACAGGGCGCGAATCGAATCGCGGAGCTGGTCGAACATGAGGCGGAGAAGTCGGCAGGAGGAGTCGCGTTTCGGCGGCCGAAACAGTCGCAAAGCGCGTGGTAGCGGATGCTACACCGCGCACCGCTGGCAGGATACGCGCCCAACGTCCCAGCGCGCCAGTGAGCACACGTCGGGTCGGGTCCCGCGTCGGCCGTGCGACGCCGTACTTACGACGCGAGCCGCCAACGCGCCTCGTCTCGCACCTGGCGCATCAGCCGTTCCGGTGTGTGCACATTGGGAAAAAACAGCTGATCGCTGACCCGGTTGAGCGCGATGCGAAGCACGGCAAATCGTTCACTCGCCAGCACAAAAACGGGCGCCAGTCCGCGCTCGTCGGCCAGCCGATGGTCGGCCGCGAGCCGAAACCCCCGCTGACCCATCTCTTCGAAGTACTCCAGATCCGGTCCGCCGCGACGCCAGCGGCGACGCTCAATGGCGTCAGGGAACAGTCCACTTAACCACAGGGCGTAGTTGCCCAGATGCGCGCGGGCCAGAAAACCACGCTCCGTGCGCGGATCTTCCACTTCTTCGGCGATGGCGGCAAGCGTGTCGTACGTGGCGTCGTCGTGCG
>JAYSVL010000098.1:0-7451 GCA_043718595.1 Gemmatimonadaceae bacterium | reverse complement strand
GAAACGTGCACGCGACGTCCTGAGTATGTCCTCCCGTCCGAGCGAGACGTCACGTGTGCCCTGACGGTTTCGACGAAAACGATGGCACGACGCTGATGCCCGTGCCCGATGATGAGTGGACGCTCGGCGCCTTGCGTCGCGGCATGCCGGAGCGTGTTGCGGTCAAGCTTCCACACCTGCCTGACGGTCCCGGTGTCTATCTGTGGAAGGACGAGGAGGGGCAGGTGCTGTACGTAGGCAAAGCGAAGCGGCTGCGGAGTCGTGTACGCAGCTATTGGGCGCAGGATCATGAGGCCAGCCCAAAGACGCGCGGACTTCTGCGTAAGGTGCATGCGCTCGATACGATCGTTGTGCCGTCAGAGGCGCATGCGCTGATTCTGGAAGCGACGCTCATCAAGGAGCACCATCCGCGGTTCAACATTGCCCTGCGCGATGACAAGTCGTATCCGTACATCAAAGTGACGGTGCACGAACCGTTTCCCCGCGTGCTGGTGACACGACGTCTCGCGGATGATGGTGCACGCTACTTTGGACCCTACACCGACGTGGGCGCGATGCGACGCGCGATGAACGTGGTCAAGCGACTCTTTACGGTGCGCTCGTGTCACTATGCATTGCCAAACGATGCGCCAGATCGCCCATGTCTCGACTACTTCATCAAGCGGTGTCAGGCGCCATGCGTTGGCTATCAATCGTCCGACGATTACCGGCGCATGATAGACGAGGTCGTGTGGTTTCTTGATGGTCGTACCAGTGACGTGGTGCATCGTGTGCGGGAGCGCATGCTGGACGCCGCGGAACGCCTCGACTTCGAACGGGCCCGAGAGATGCGCGATGCGTTGCGACATCTCGAACAGATGGAAGAGCCGACCGTTGTTGTGGCGGTCGATGGTGGTGACCGTGATGTGGTTGGCTATGCACGCGACGGCGAGGATGCCTGCGTCGTGTTGCTCCGCGTGCGCGGTGGGCTGATGCTCGCGCGCGAACATCGTCTGGTGGAACATGCGGAAGGCGAAGATGACGGTGACGTGCTTGGCGCGTGTCTTGCCCAGTGGTATCGCATTGCCGAAGCGCGCGCTGCCGATCTGCTCGTACCGTTTGACTTCGCGGATCGTGAGTCGCTCGAAGCGTCGCTTATCGCCACACGAATTCGCGTGCCACAGCGTGGGCCGCGCAGAGCGTTGGTTGACCTCGCCGATCAGAACGCGCGGCACTTGCTGGAGGAGTTCAAGCTTGCCGCGTTGGAGGCGGATGAGCGCGCAGTGGATCCGGTGTACGAGCTGCAACGCGAACTGGGGTTACCTCGACTGCCGCGGTCGCTCATTTGCTTCGACATCTCGCATGCGCAAGGCACCGATGTCGTCGCCAGCAGCGTGTGGTTCGAGAACGGTCGACCAAAGCGGGCGGAGTATCGCAAGTTCAAAATCGCGTCGTTTGAAGGGAACGATGACTTTCGTGCGATGCATGAGGTGGTGACCCGCTACTTCACGCGTCGGCTGGCCGAGTCCAAACCCGTGCCCGATCTGATTGTCATCGATGGCGGCAAGGGGCAATTGGGGTCCGCCAAGGATGCGCTGGATGCGCTTGGACTCACGCAGCAACAAGTCATCAGTCTGGCGAAGCGTGAGGAGGAGATCTTCCTTCCCGGCCGCAGCGACGCCGTGAAGCTGCCGCGTCGTTCACCGGCACTCCGCATGCTGCAACAGGCGCGCGATGAGGCGCACCGTTTTGCGATCACGTTTCAGCGGCAAAAACGCGCCGCCCGTACCATCACCTCGGAGTTGCTCAAAATCCCTGGCATTGGCCCAACGAAGCGTCGCGCCTTGCTCCACGCGTTCGGCAGCGTGCAGGGCGTTCGAGTTGCGTCACTCGAACAGGTTGCCGCCGTGCCCGGGTTCAGCGAGCACAGCGCACGGCGGTTGCTCGTCGCACTCGGTGTCAGCGTGCCAGAACCTACGACAGGACCAGCGCCGGAACCTGTGTACGAACCTGTGCCGGAACCGGCGCAAGACGCTGTGACTGCACCGGTGCCTCGCGGTGCATTGTCGAACGATGCCATCTCAACCCTTAACACCGATTCCCATGACGTCGCACCATCCTGAACACGCGCCGTGGCACCTCTCTTGTTCCGCCTGCGATACGTCGGCGCCGATAGCCGGTGCGTCGGTGTGTGCGGCGTGCGGTCAACCGCTATTTGCACGATATGCCGACGTGCCGGTCGGTACGCCGCTCGCGCCGCGGTGGGACGCGTGGCGGTACTCGCCATTCATGCCGCTACTGGCGGGCGAAGAGCCGGTGTCGCTGGGAGAGGGACTAACGCCACTTCGCGAATCGCCGTCGCTGGCGAGTGCTGTCGGTGTGCGTCGCCTGTGGCTCAAAGACGAAGGGCAGAATCCCACGTCGTCATTTAAGGCGCGTGGTATGAGCGCAGCGGTCACGCGCGCGAAAGGAGCACGCGTCCCCGGGTTGGTCGTGCCCACCGCTGGAAATGCCGGTGCTGCACTCGCCGCGTATGGTGCGGCCGCTGGCCTTCCCGTTCGTGTGTTTGCACCCAAGACGACACCCCGACCCATTCTTGACATCATCGAAGCGCTCGGCGCCACCCTGACGCGAATTGACGGGCACATCGGCGATGCGGGGAAGCTCGCGATTGCGTACGCGGCCGAGTCGGGATTTTTCAACGTGTCAACGCTGCGCGAGCCGTATCGCGTTGAAGGCATGAAGACGATGGGCTTTGAAATCGCCGAACAGTTAGGATGGCGCGTTCCTGACGTCGTCGTGTATCCAACCGGCGGAGGGGAGGGCACGATTGGCATCTGGAAAGCCATCGACGAGTTGCTGCGCGGTGGCTGGCTGCCGGCGGGAAGCAAGCAACCCGCCTATGTCGTCGCGCAGGCCGCCGGATGTGCGCCCATCGCGCGCGCATTCGCGGCTGGCCAGACGCGCGCCGAGCCGTGGATAGACCCCGTGACTTATGCCAGCGGCTTGCGCGTGCCTTCGCCTCTCGGCGACCGCCTCCTGCTGCGTGTACTTCGCGAGGCGGGCGGCATTGCTGGGACCGCGAGCGAAGACGCCATTCGCGAATGGACGCGAACGCTAGCTGTCTCGTCCGGAATCGATGCAGCGCCCGAAGGAGGGTGCGCGCTGTCCGTTTTGCGAGACGCCGTGCGGCAGGGCACGATTTCCGAGACCGCTGAGGTCGTGCTGTTCAACACCGGAAGCGGTGCATCCTACCGACAATAACGCTGGCGAGCCAAGCGCTCGCTGGAGCGACATGCAGGGGGTCGCCGTATATTCGGTGCGAACCTGTAGCGATGACGGTGTATCACCTGATGGCCGCCGGGCGCATGGCTGTGCGTCTTGAGCTGCCGTGACGTACTACTGAGGAGTTGGGATGACGGTTTGGCGACGCGGTACGGCGGTGCGGTGCGCAGCGGCGGCAATGATCGGTGCGCCGGTCATGCTCACAGCCCAGGCGCCCAAGTGCGAAATCAACGATAGCAGCCCGTATCAGATCAACGGCGCGCGGCAGTACGTGCTGGCCGCAGCAAACTCGCGCAAGGCCGACGAGGTGCCGAAGCATTTGGCGAATGCCATTCGCGTGCTGACCGACAATCCCGAGAAGATCAAGAACGAACCCGGTCGGCAATATTTGCTGCTTCGCACGTACGCCCAGTACCTCCAGGCCGACAACGCGCAGTACGTGGTGAAACGTGGCGCGGTTGGCTTCACGACCAATCCACAAGGGAACCACAACCTGCTGCTGGCGGTGGACTCAGCGGCGACAGTCGTTGAAAGACTGATGCCACAATGTCGGGAGACCGTGTCGCCTTATCGGGTGCGCTTCTTCACCGACATCCTGAACAAATCTGTCGCCGCCATGACCGCTGATCGCAACGACTCCGCGTCGTATTTCGCGCACATGGCCCTGCAGGTGTCAGGCAGCGATCCTCGTCCATGGAACGTGCTCTCCGCCGTGTACCAGAAGCAGAACTTTCCGGACAGCGCCATGCTGGCCATGTCCAAAGTCATTGAGCTCTCCGGCTCAGACACGTTGTTCAAGAAGGTGAAACAGCAAAGCCGCTACAACCTTGCGGTACTCAAGTTGACGCTCGCCGAGCAGGCCAAAGGCGAAGAGCGCGACCGGGAGATCAAGCAGGGACGGACGCTGCTGGAAGATTATCTGAAAGACTCTCCAGGCGAGGCAAACGCGACACAGGCGCTGGGACGTGCGCTCCGTTTGTCTGGCGATACTGCTGCCGTGCAAGCGATTCTTGGGGACATGGTGGACCACCCGGAGCGGTTCACCGACGTGCAACTGTTTGAGGCTGCGTCCAACGCCTCAGCTGCCGGCAAAGATCGCGAGGCCGCCGGACTTTTCGAGTCAGGGCTAAAGAAGAATCCCTATCACCGCATCGCCCTGCTCAACCTGTCCAACGTGCTCTTTCAGCTCAAGGACGCAGAGCGAATGGGACCGGTGACGACGCGCCTGATAGAGGTGGATCCCAACAGTCCAGACGCATGGCGTATGCATGCTGGTTACTGGCAGTTGCGTCAACGCGCGGAAACTGACGCGGCAAAAAAGAAGGCCTACGGTGACTCGACGCTTGCCGCAATTTCGCGTCGCGACAACGTCAATCCTCGCATCACGGTGTTTCTCGCCGGCAAGGCAGGCAACAGCTATCAACTGCAGGGCAGTGTCAACAACGAGACGGACAAGCCGGGATCGTGGACGATCAAATTTGAGCTGCTCGACGCCAAGGGCGCGGTTGTTGGAACCAAGGATGTCGCCGTGGGCCCGATCGACGGCGGCGGTTCGACGACGTTCACCGTCAAGGTCGACGCGCCAACGGCCATTGCCTATCGCTACGGACCGCTCAAGTGAGTTGATGTAGCATCGCCGGTACCGCGTCCGAAGTCTATGTGTTTGATTGACTTCGGACTGCGGCGTGAGTATCTTTTTGCGTGGAGATGACGTTCGTTCATCCACCACATGTTGCTCGGGGGAGGGCCGCCGTGGCCTCGTCCCCCGTTTTCATATCCGGTCATGGTTCGAGTCACTCGCGTCAATCCGGGGAGTATCGCCGAACACGTCGGCATCATCCCCGGGACAGAACTCCTCGCAGTGAATGCGCGGACGTTGGAGGACTTCCTGGACTGGGAGTTTCTAACGGCCGACGATGCCTTCGTTGTCTCGGCGAAGCTGCCCGATGGGCAGCTCGTGGAATACGACATTGAGCGACAAGACGGGGACGCGATGGGTGTGGAGCTTGAGCCGCCTACCGTGAGACGCTGCGCCAATCGCTGCGAGTTTTGTTTTATCGAAGGGCTGCCAAAGGGCTTGCGCCGTTCCCTCTACGTGCGTGACGACGACTACCGACTGTCGTTTGCGTATGGCAATTTCGCCACGCTCTCGAACGTGAAGGAACGCGACATCGCGCGCATTCTGGAGTACCGGCTGTCCCCGCTGTACGTGTCTGTGCATGCAACGCCATGGGAGGCGCGCAAGGTATTGCTCAACAATCCGCGCGTGCCCAACATCGTGGACCAGCTGACGCGGTTGGCGGCAGGGGGCATCCAATTTCACGGTCAGATGGTCATCGTGCCCGGTCTGAACGACGAACACGTGCTGGAAGCGTCGCTGACTGATCTCTGGAATTTAGGAGAGGCCGTGCTGTCTGTCGCGCTGGTCCCCGTTGGTGTCACCCAGTTCTCGCATCTGTACGACGGCAAGCCAATGGACGCGTATCATGCCCGACGCCTGCTCAGCGCGGTCGACCGCTGGGAAGCGCGCGGCCTCGCCGAGCGAGGAGATCGTTGGGTCTTTGGGTCGGACGAGCTGTATCTGCTTGCCGACCGCGCGTTGCCTGACGTGGAGCACTACGGCGAATTCTCGCAGATCGAGAATGGCGTTGGCGCCGTGACGTCCTTGCGCGCCCGTGTGCGTGACGGACTGGCGCAGCTGCCGCGTCTCGAACGTCGCCGCATCGGGGTGGTGACTGGGGTCTCCATGGCGCACCTGATGCCAGCATTGCTCGACCAGTTGCACGATGCGACTGGCGCGGAGTTCGTCCTTATTCCAACCGAAAACTCTATGTTTGGCCCAACCACCACGACCGCAGGCCTGTTGGTTGGCGCGGACATTCATCGCGCGCTGAACGATCGGCACGACCTGGACATGGCGCTCATCCCGGCCGAGTGCATCAACGACGACGGTCTGTTTCTTGATGACCAGTCCTTCGTGACGCTGCGCGAGTCACTGCCGATGCCCGTCTATCCGTCGTACGACTTTATCGACGCGCTGGTCCCGGAAGGTGACGCCGCATTCCGCACCGCCGCATGAACCTCCCAGTCGTCGCGATCGTCGGTCGCCCCAACGTCGGCAAGTCCCAACTCTTCAATCGCATTGTTGGCGACTCTTCGGCGATCGTCAGCGACGAGCCGGGCACCACGCGGGACCGACATTTCGCGCAGGCGGAGTGGGCGGGCCGGCACTTCTGGCTCGTCGATACCGGTGGTCTCGTTGAAGATTCGCACGAGCCGATGGACAACGAGATTCGCAAGCAAGTGATGCAAGCGATCGATGAAGCCGACATGTTGTTGCTCGTCGTCGACGCGAAGGTCGGCGTGCATCCAAGTGATGCGCGGCTGGTCGACATTCTGCGTCAGGCGCGCAAACCGTGGATGATCATCGCCAACAAGGTTGATGATCCCAGTAGCACCGATTACTACGAGTTTTATCGCATGGGCGCTGGTGATGTGTTCCCGTTGTCGGCCCAGAACGGCAAAGGTTCCGGCGATGTGTTGGACGCCGTGGTGGAGCGTATCCCGGAGGCGCCAGAGCAGGAAGACGATGCCGTCCGCATTGCGGTTATCGGACGTCCGAACGTTGGCAAGTCATCGTTTGTCAATCGACTGCTTGGCGAAGAGCGGTTGGTTGTGAACGATGAAGCGGGTACCACGCGTGACTCGATCGACGCACCGATGCGCTACAAGGATCAAGATCTCATTTTTGTTGATACCGCTGGGTTGCGTCGCCAGTCCAAGATCGACGACGGCGTGGAGTTCTACGCATCCTTGCGTACGCGCCGGGCGATCGACTCGGCCGATGTGTGTCTCCTGATGATCGATGCGACGGAAGGGCTGCAGAACCAGGACCTCAAGATCGCGACGCTCGTCTGGGACGCGGGTCGTGGACTCGTGCTCGTGATGAATAAGTGGGACATCTTCGAGGAGAAGGACGGCAAGAGCACGGACAAAATGAAAAAGGAGATTGTCGAGAAAGCGCCATACCTGGCACACGTGCCGTTTCTGTTCACGTCGGCGAAGACTGGTATGCGCGTCACCAAAGTGCTCGATATCGCGCTCGCGGTGCAGGAGCAGCGGACACGACGCATTTCAACCTCGCAAGTGAATGAGGCGCTCGCGGAACTCCTCGCCCGTCTGCAGCC
>JAYSVL010000097.1:0-2552 GCA_043718595.1 Gemmatimonadaceae bacterium | reverse complement strand
GGATGGCACGAGTGACGGGCTGGCGCATGATGCCTCTGGTGTTTGTGGTGTCGTTGGTAAACGAAAACTACCGTGGAGTCTTTCGGAATGCGGATAGCTGTTGAAGCCGCGTCAACCTGGTGCACTCTCGGAATCGAGTGACAAGAACGCTCGAATCTGTTCGTCCGTGCTGGCGAGGGTCATCAATGGCCCGTCTGACGTCCACGGCACGCTTCGCGTGATCGAGACTGACGCTGCGGTATCTGACGTCTCACGCCGCATCTCACTGCGCTGGGATCGCACAAGGATTGTTGCTTTGCGTCCGCTTCTGGGAGGCTCGTCGAGAAACAACAGCAGGGTCTGGCCGGGCTGCGGCACTTCGAACTCCTTGCCAAGCACCCGGACGACTCGGCGCCGCGCGTGAAAGAGAGTTTCCTGCTCACCAAGTGGCCCTGTGTACCCGAACCACAGCCCCGCATCGCGCCCAATGCTGAACGGCGCGTTCAGCAAATCCATGCCAATCCGATGCCTCCACGCCTTTAGTCGGGTGCGCCAAGTCCAGTGGCGGCGACCATCACCACGACGCCAGACTACCACCACTGCGAGCCAGCTGGAACTCGTGACTTCGTCTACTTCGGTGAAGCGGTGGATGATAAAATCTTTCAGCAGCTGCGTGCTGAGTCCGCCCATAGGATTTGTCCAGCGAGACCTTCGTGGGAACTTGCATGTGACTTGTTGCCTGCACGCGCGCCATCGAGATCGCCGGTCACGCTGGCGCTATCGGACCGCATCGCGCCCCCGCTCACCAGAGTCGTAGATTTACCGCTGTCACCGAGCCCGCCGCGGCAAGATGCCGAAGCAGCACCGCTGGCATTCCTTCTTCTGCAGTTAACGACACGCACATGACGCACATGCGATTGACACTGTTGGCCGCTGGCCTGCTCACCCTCGCGCCACAGGCTCGGGCGCAGACGATCACGATTGACAACGTCACCATCGTCGACGTCGCCACCGGCCGGCTACAAGCTCGCAAGGCGATCGTCATTGAAGGCAAGCGCATCGCGCGTATCGAGAATGCGAGTAGTGCGACACGCGCCGCCGCAACGATTGATGGAACCGGGATGTTCGTGATCCCTGGTCTGTGGGACATGCACATTCACGCGTACTTCAACAACGACACCGCACGTTTTCACAGCACGAATGAGGTCATGTTCCCGCTGTTCATTGTGAACGGCGTGACCGGTGTTCGCGACCTTGGCAGCAATCTCGAAGCAACACTTGCCGCGCGCGACAGCGTTGCCGCGCATCAGTTGATCGGCCCGCGCATGCTCGTGTCGGGACCGATGATCGATGGTCCGACCACGCGATACGCCGCGGCGATCAAGGTGGCGACGCCCGACGAGGCGCGCGCGGCGGCGCGCATGCTCAAAGCGCGCGGCGTGGACCTGATCAAGATACAGACGCTCATTCCCAAAGACGCGTATCTCGCGCTTGCCGACGAAGCGACACGGATCGGGATTCCGTTCGAGGGACACGTGCCTCGCGACGTCACCGCCATGGAGGCGATCAGGGCGGGTCAACGGAGCTTTGAACATCTCATCGGCGTGAGCGACACGAACTCCGCCTTGATTGCGGAACTCGCGCGAACCAAGGTGTGGCAGTGTCCCACGGTCATCAACAGCGTTGGCACGCCAGCCGACTTCTTGAGCGACCCCGGCTTGCCATTCTGGCTGCGACAGTCGGTGGAAGGGTGGCGACGCACGGCGGTCACGCAAGCAGCGGCCACCGATTCCGTCGCGCGCGCGGCGCTCACGCGCGCCGACCGCAGGCTCGCGTTTATCAAGCGCCTGTATGACTTGAAGATTCCGTTCCTCGCGGGAACCGATGCGCCGGCGGGACACGACCTGGTTCCAGGCGCAAGCCTGCATCGCGAACTTCAGTTGTTCGTGCGAGCAGGACTCACACCGCTGCAAGCGCTTCAGACCGCGACGCTGAATCCGGCGATCTATTTCGGCAAGACCGCGGACTGGGGCTCGATTGCCCCCGGAAAGACTGCCGATCTCGTCCTGCTCGCGCGCAATCCGCTCGTTGATATCGCCAACACACGCACCGTGGTTGCCGTTGTTGCTGACGGTCGCTACTTCGCTCCGCGCGAGCTTGATCGCATGCGCCTCCGCATCATGGAACTGGCCGGCAAGTGACGGGGTCATCGAGACTCAGCTCAAGTACCGATCGTAGACACCTCGATAACCGAGGGCCTCTGCGAGTCGGCCGAGCGTAGCGCTCAATCCCAGTTGAAGCGGGATGGGCGCCGCGGTATCAAAGCCGCGGTGTTTGTCGATGCGAGGCGAGTAACAGCCTGTTCGTGACGGCGTGCGTATCACGTCCGCACATCGCGCCGCATCGCACCACATCCCCCGACTCATGACGATCGCTCCGGGCACGCAGTTCGGCACGTTTGAAATCCTCACACCGCTGGGTGCGGGTGGCATGGGGAAGTGTACCGCGCGCGCGATACGCGGTTGCACCGGCGGAACCAACTCCGCCGTGCGTCTTGCTTGTCGCGCTCGAAT
>JAYSVL010000096.1:0-2553 GCA_043718595.1 Gemmatimonadaceae bacterium | reverse complement strand
TCACGACACCCACCCACAACCCCGCGCCAGAGGGGAAACCACCGCGCGCCCATTGGTTTTCCGGCGAAATCACCTCAGTGGCGGGAAACTCGCGCTAGGCGAGGGGCGCTTATAATCGCGCGGTCGTTACCGTATCGTCGCGGGCGACGGACGCGTTGCTTGGCACCTTGACCCCATCAATGGCAAACATCTCGCGCGATCACCCCTGGCCGTCACAGACCGTCACACTCGACAGCGAGTCGAAACGGCAGCACATTCGATGCGCAAGAGACCCGTCGCGCGGCATCAAGCTCCCTCTCCACATGGACGGGTCACCGGTCTTGTCCTGCAACCTCGTTATGCCGCAACACGCTTCCGTTTGAAGTCGAACGGCCACTGACCGAGAGGAGTAGCCCATCATGCAAGACCGCACCGGCGAAGAACCAGCGCGCACCAAGACCATCCCGTACGACGTGGCGGCGCAACTGCGCACGCGGGAAGAAATGGCACATACCTCGACGGCCGCGTGAGTCGTTGAGCGATCGCGCCTTGCTCCTACGGCGTCTCTTGGATAGAAGATGGTCTCGCGCTACGGCTATTGCGGTGGCGTGCTCAGTCGTTTGCTCCGGCGCTCTCTTTCTCATTAAGACGCCGCACCTGTCGCTCGCGTTCAACAGCGCGTTCGTTGTTTGCTTTCTCGCCGTCACGTATTGCTATGTGCGCAATCAATTTGCGCTGCGAATTCCGCTGTCGCTGCTGATACTCGTCGTGGTCGCTCTTGAAGTCGACGCACTTGGCAATGTTTTCCATTTGTACGGCACCATGGTAGGCCCGATTCGCTACGATGAACTCGCGCATCTACTCGTGCAGGCACTCGCGACGCCACTGGTTGTCTGGATCGCACGTGAGTGGTGCGATAGAGCCGGGCTTCGCGTGCCACTGGGTCTTTCGTCGTTCTGCGCCGCCAGCGCGATGTTTAGTCTGTCCGCGTTCTACGAGGTGCTGGAACTATGGGACGAACTCGTTTTTGGAGGCCAGCGCATTTGGAGTCTCCATGACACCGCCGAAGACTTGCAATGGGACCTCTGCGGAATTGTCCTTGGTGTAGTACTCACGAAACTCGTGCTCCGCCGGCTGAACGCGGCGCGCTCCGCGCACGCATAGCGCGGGGAATCGCAGCGCGAAGTGCAGAAAAGCGCATTCTGGGCTTGACGCGGGCTGTCGCTTCACCGAAGGAAATTGAATCAAGCCGTCTTCTTGGTCACGCTTCGGGTGCCCAATCACCGCGGATGGCCTCAGGCTACGGCGCGAGGCTCGCGACCATCGAGGCGACGGAGACATTGCCAACATGACCATATATGACTAGATATAAGTCATGTCGAAATCCACCGAGAAAACCGTCAAAATCGCACAGCTCAAAGCGCAACTGAGTGCATTTGTGCGCGCCGCGCGCCGCGGCCACACCATCGTCGTGTGCGAGCGAGATACACCGGTTGCGCGACTGGTGCCGTATATGTCGGCCGACGACACGCTCACGTCCCGGCTGCCGTTGCGTCCGTGGGGGAGTATGCAACTCCCCAACGCTGTGGGTAAGCCGGTCGACAGCCTCGCGGTGTTACTGGAACTGCGACAGTCCGCACGCTAAGGCCAGCCGGGTGATCGCCTACATTGACGCGTCGGTTGTGCTGCGCCTTGTTCTCGGCGAGCCGTCGCAGCTCGCCGACCACAAACGCTTCACAGGCACCGTGGCCAGCATGCTCACGGAAGTTGAGTGTTTGCGCACGATCGACCGTCTCTCCATCACGGCGGGTCTTCCATCAAGCGAGATCGCGGAGCGGCGCCTTGCGCTGTTTCGCCTCCTGGAGGAAGTGGAACTGATTGACGTTACACGGTCTGTGCTGCGACGTGCGTCTGAACCCTTTCCCACGCCACTCGGCACCCTCGACGCCATCCACCTCGCTACGGCCATTGGCTGGCGCGACCGGCATGACGCTCTCGCCATGGCGACGCACGACAAAGCGCTTGCCACCGCCGCACGAGCCATGGGATTGGAGGTCATCGGCGTCTGACCCTCGTCGGTCCTCAGACCGGCAACATCAAGAAAGCGGAAGGCAGCGAGGTGAAAGCTGTGAGTGCATCGGTGGTCGCGAGCGCGCGGTTCCATGATCCTCGATCCTCCGGAGTCGAAGACAGACGATGTGCTCCGTCTGACCCGACAAACGCGAACGGACGCCTTGAGGGCGTCCGTTGCGAAACTGCCAGGTGCGCGACCGATGAGACCAGTCGAAAGAGCCACAGATCGGGATTGAACCGATGACCGCCCGATTACGAATCGGGTGCTCTACCACTGAGCTACTGTGGCGACACTCGGGTCCTGCACACGGAGAGGTGCCGCGCCCCATCGCCTACACCAGCCGAATGCCCTCGCGCGGACTCGAACCGCGACGCCTTTCAGCACTACCACCTCAAAGTAGCGTGTCTACCAATTCCACCACGAGTGCATTGCGTAAAACGAGGATGGGTACAGCCGAACCCGGAGTATAGCCAGAAAGCTGCCCGCGCGGCCCGCGAAAA
>JAYSVL010000095.1:0-7474 GCA_043718595.1 Gemmatimonadaceae bacterium | reverse complement strand
GTGCACGCACGCGATCAACGCCCGGCACCGCGTTCACGCGCCCAAAACGATGGGCAATAATCCGAAAGTACCGGGTTTCAGGACGGACACTAGTTAGCTCTTGCAGTTTGTTAAATGATGTTAAATGATCATTCGAAAGATGCCGTCCTTCATACGCATCACATGAAAATTCAGCAGCAAACCAACGTGATAGCCGCCGAGTCGCATGTACGACAGTAGTTGCGCCCGATGAATTTCCAGTACTTTGGAAACGGCTTTATCCTCGACCAGTACTTGCCCTTCAACAATCAGGTCCATTCGGTAGCCTACGTCAATCCGCGTTCCTCGATACATAATCGGCAAGGGTACCTGCCGTTCAACGCACAGTCCGCGCGTTTGCAACTCAACTTCGAGGCAAGCCTCATATGCGCTCTCCAGCAATCCCGGCCCCAACGCTGTGTGCACGGCAATGGCCGCGCTCACCACCTCGCCACTGACTTCGTTGACGTCCATGGTCGGCTCCGCATGTTTGATAAACGCGCACCCCTCGCGTCAAGGTAGCGAGCATCGTCAGTTCACCGTCATCGCCGAGCGCATTTATGCTACCGCGCAGATTCGTATGTATGCCGAGTGAGTTGCATCACGAGGCAGTCGTCATCAGCGAACATGCGTCGGTCGATGATCTCGTAACCGAGCCGGTGGTAGAATCTGATTGAGCGTGTGTTGCTGACCAGCGGATCAATGACAATCGCCGTCACGCTGGGATCGGCGAAGCAGATGTCATGTGCTCAACGCATGATCGTTGCACCGTGACCTTTGCCGCGATCATCGGGCGATCCGACCCAGATGTCGATCGCGCGCAAGTGCGGCGCGATATCACCCCAGTAGTGCGTCGGCTCTTCGTGTGGATCGATGATTTGCAGCGCGCCGACGGGTCGCCCGTCGAGTTCGGCGATCAGGTGAAACGAAGCGTCACAGTCCTGCGCGATTTCGTCCAGCCAGTCCAGGCCGCCGAAGGCGCGGTCGGCGTCGTCATCGTCAGTTGTGGCGGCAATCACGTCCGGGTCCGTGTCCCACCGTGAGAGCATCGCAGCGTCGGCGGCAGTGGCTCGACGTAAGTGCATCGTGCGCATCGTCGATTTGGCGTTAGGTTGGAACGCGTGGACCCTTTCTATCACTCTCGTCGGACCCGTCGGAGAAAGTATGCCAGACATCGTGCGTTTTGGCAGTGATCGCATGCGCGCGGCGCTCGTAAAGTGGCGTGCTCGTCTTAGCATGGCACGCATGGCTGTACTGCTTGCTGCTCTGGCGTGTGCCACCGCGACGGCCGTGGCCCAACGCCCGCCAAACGTCGTCATCATCTTTATCGATGACATGGGCTACGGAGACATCGGCCCCTTTGGTGCGACAGGTTACGCGACGCCCAACCTGGACCGCATGGCGCGGGAAGGCAATCGTCTGACCAACTTCTATTCGGCGCAGGCCGTGTGTTCGGCCGCGCGTGCGGCGCTGCTCACGGGCACGTATCCCAATCGCATTGGCATTCATGGTGCGCTCGGCCCGAACTCGCTCACTGGGCTGCATGACGACGAGCAGACGATCGCCGAGCTGCTCAAGCCGAGGGGATATGCCACGGCCATTTACGGAAAGTGGCATCTCGGTGATCGACGGCAGTTCCTGCCAACGCATCACGGCTTTGATGAGTACTTCGGGCTGCCGTACTCGAACGACATGTGGCCCAACCATCCGGAAGCGACGCCCGGCACGTATCCGCCGTTGCCGCTCATTGAGCAGGATACGGTGCGTCAGCTGATGCCAGATCAATCGCGGCTTACGCGACAGTCTACGGAACATGCCGTGCAGTTCATCCGCACACACGCGTCGCAACCGTTTTTTCTCTACATGCCGCACACGATGGTGCATGTGCCACTGTTTGTTGGACAGGAATTTCGCGAATCGTCAACTGCCGGACTCTTTGCCGATGTTGTCCAGGAAGTGGATTGGAGCGTTGGTCAAATATTAGCAGCGATCAAAACCGCCGGGATTGATGAGCAGACGCTGGTCATTTTCACGTCGGACAACGGCCCGTGGTTGTCGTATGGCGATCACGCGGGTTCCGCCGGTCCACTGCGTGAAGGGAAGGGCACGTCATGGGAAGGTGGCGTACGTGTGCCATTCATTTCGCGATGGCCGGGCAGGATTGCCGCGGGGCGCGTCACGCACGCTCCGGCGATGACGATCGACCTGCTGCCCACCATCGTGTCGCTTACCAACGCCGCCATGCCGGTCAACAAAATCGACGGCCTGAATGTGTGGCCGCTGCTGCGCGGTGATGTGGGGGCGACGTCACCGCACGACGCGTTCTACTTCTACTACAACACGAACGAGTTGCAAGCGGTGCGCAGCGGGACGTGGAAACTCATACTGCCGCACTCGTATCGCACGCTGGGCGTACAGGCACGCACGACCGGCGGCATTCCGGCCAAGTACCATAACGTCACGGCAGGCCTTGAACTCTACGACCTGGCGGCGGACATCGGCGAGCGAACCGACGTGGCTGCATTGCATCCGGAGGTCGTGCAGCGGATGTTGATTCTTGTTGAACGTGCGCGGGCGGATATGGGGGACGCGCTCACGAAACGCGTAGGCAGTGGTACGCGAGCGCCCGGTCGCGTCAGCGCGAAGTAGCCTCTGTCGGACGAAACGACGATCGCGCTAGTCGACGGTGTCTCATGAGCGGAACGTAGACGCGAGAATCGACAGTGATCTCGCGCACAAGAGCGAGTTGCGTTCTTCTCGGAGCCATCGCCATCCGTCCGTTGCGGTCACATGGACCGTACCGAAGCAACACTTCTTTGACGGAGGTCGTATGCTCTCGACGATTGGACGCATTTCCGCGGTTGTCGTTGTTGCTGGAGGTGGACTACTGCTGAGCCCCCAACCCGGTATCGCGGCGATGGACCGCGCATGTGATGCCGCAGAGTTCAGTTACGCGTGTGAAGGCACGTCTGGCGCCGGCTACCATGACGGCACTCAGTATTGGTGCCCTTACATCGGGGCCTGCTGGGTTGAGGAACCTTCCCAAACCGTTTCATGGGATATCAACTTCTACGAAAACGGCGGTAACGCGTGTCCACCCTCCCTTCCGTGCTAGTCTGAATCGACTTCGGCGGCGCACCGCAGCTTGGGTGCGTCGCCCATACGTCAGGAGTTGGTATGGCGCATCCCACTCGCTCGGCACTTTGGTCAAACATGTTGAACGGCGTTTTGGCGTGCTGCGCTCTCATCGTGACGGTACTCCTCGTGCGTGCACAAGTGTTCCCCAAGCGCCCGGCGCAGCCGAACCCTTTTTTGGAGGGGAAGTTTCTCGATCAAGGGTACTTCGAGGGCGGACGCAGGTTCGGCCCGGCAGACGCGCCTCCTGCGATGGTAGTCTTTTCCGACTATGAGTGTCCGGCGTGTCGCGCGCTTCACCACGAACTTGAGGCCCGCCGTTTGAGCGGCATGCACGATTTGGCTGTAGTGTATCGCCATTGGCCACTCCCAATACACCGATTTGCTGAACGTGCCGCTGTTGCGAGCGAGTGCGCGGCAGCTCAAGACCGGTTCAAGTCGATGCATGACTCGTTGTTTTCGAGGCAGAAGGAGCTTGGTGTCGTGCCTTGGCGTGAACTGGCATCATCGGCAGGCGTTGCTGATGTCAAGCGGTTCGAACGATGTATGGCCAGCGACCGCACGGTCGCATCAGTTCGTGCGGACGCGACGGTCGCTCTCAACATTGCGTCTCGTGGAACTCCGACGGTGATCCTGCGAGGCGGCGCTGCCTTCGTTGGCGTGCCACCGAAAAAGACCCTGGACTCTCTCATTAAGGCTCTGTCTGCCACCCCATGACAGAGGTGCATTGCCGGGATCAGGGCCCTTTGGGTTCCCATGCTAACGAGACCAAGGGCTCGGCATCCCTTCGACATGCTACGCGGACAATGTGCTTCGCACTGTTCGCAGCGTTGTTGATCGCCGCAACAAGTTGTGTGGCGCCATCGAGGTTGGGCTCCTCATTGCGGCAGCGTCAACACAAACCCGACTCCCCCCCAGACCATCGTCTCGTGCTTGTGGTGAGTGAGTTTCACGCGGCGTGGCAACGCGCATGGCGCGACGGCGAAGAGTATCGGCGACTCCGAGACTCCAATACGGATCTGCGGCGGCGCTATCGCTTTACCCACTGCGAAAAGCGCAACTTCGATGAGGGGCGCGATCAGCAGCCCGAAGTGAAGTACTGGGGGCGCATTGAGCCATACTACACAAAGATCGAAAGCGCTCGCTCCAATCGCGGATGGTGCCCGAGCTGGACGCTGACTGCCACGCCTCCGGAGATCGAAGAGGCAACGACGTGGCTTGATGGGGCGCTCCGTCCGTCGTTTCGCGAGGGCGTGGCAAGGCAGCGCCAGGCACTGATTGCCGTTCTCGATTCAGCGTTCCTCCTGGACCGGACGAACGACTGGCTCGTTGGCCACCTAACGCGCTTCGCCGTTGACGCGAGGGACTTTGCTCGAGCGCGTGATGTGGTCATGCGTTGCCAAGCGGCCGCATGGTGGTGCGCCGGCCTCGCGGGATTCACGTTTGCCTATGCAGGTGACGTGGCTGCAGCGGATTCTTCGTTCGCCGCCATGCGTCGCGCCATGACGGACCGCGCCCGATGCGAGTGGGAAGACGCCTCGCCGTTGCTTCCAGACGAGGCGTGGTCCGCCTATCAACAACTCACGTGTGCCGAGCGCGATTCGGTGCACGCGACCCTCTGGTGGCTCGCGGACCCGCTCCTGCGCGAGCCTGGGAACGCGCGGCTCGTGGAGCAGGAAGTGCGACGCATGCAGGTTGCCCTGCGTCGAGCAACCATGCAAGACGAACGTTTCACCTTCGACGAGAGCCGAGGCGGCGACGCCACTGTCGCTGCGCTCACGCGCTACGGCTTTCCGTCGTTCGCCGTGTGGCTCGGCGTAGGCAATGACCGCAACTGGAGCTATCAAGGGCTGCAAATCAACCATGGGTCTCCACCCTCACCGCCCTACCCAACGTTGGAGTACGAACCGGGCCGGGTGAGCACGATTCCCAACTGGCGCGCCGTCGTCGAACCCTTCTCGGCGGTCGCTTCCGATTGGCAGCTCGGGCAAGATGACTCGACCGGAGCCCCTGCGACGGACTGGTGGCCGCGCGAGCACTTTCGGCCGGAGCGACGGTTGGTGAGCCTGCCGCCGGGCCAGACGGTGAGCGTGCGTCGGCAGTCGTATACGGAGGTCGCTACTGCGATCACCCTCACACACCAGAGCCTTCGTCCTCAATCGATGTTCGACGTGCTGCTGCTGTCGTCTTCACGGCCAACGCGTGTTGACACCGTCGACCAGCAACGAGGTGATGGTGGGTCAACGGTGCGTCTTCGCGGGCGGCTCACGGGTGAGCCAGTAATCCTCGCAATTGAGGCGGCGGGGGGCGCGCCGCGCAGTGTGGATGCGCGCACCAGGTTTGCATACGTGCCACCGCAACCGCTGGCCGCACTCAAACGCGATGAGATCGTCATCTCGGATATCGCCCTGCTCGCACCGCTCAGCGGAGCAGTCGTGTCTGCGCCCTCCGACTTGCTGCTTCAATACCTGCTTGGTAGCACCACTCTTGCCGCAGGCTCGCGTCGTGTCACTCTTTACTGGGAGACGTACAACACCACGCCGCGCGACAGTGCGGATATCGCGCTGCGCATCGTGCGCGAGGCGGACGACGGACTATTGCGCCGAATGGGTGTGGCGGCACGCCTGATCTCGGATCCATCACGTGGTCTTGAGATTCAGTGGCGTGATCACGAGAGCCGCGGCGGGACATCATCACTGGCGGGGCCTGTTCCAGCGCAAATGCGTGCCATCACGCTGGACCTCAGTGCGTTGGCAGCCGGCCGGTACACGATCGACATCCGCACGACACTGCGCGACGGGCGAACCGTGAGTCGGCAGTCTGTCATCGGTCTCGCGCCGTGACAGCTCCCCTGCAGCGGTTTCACCAAGCGCTCGCGGTGGGACTCCTGGCGATCAATGTTGCTGGACCGGCCCACGCGCAACCACGGGTGTCTGGCGTGTACATGAGGAATGTTGCGATTCCAAACTACGATGCGGAAACCGTGATGTTCCGTGAGCACGTGGAGGTCATTCTTCCGCCAACGTACCTCTTGGTACCTCGGCCGAAGCCGCCAGTGCGCGGCTACTACGGATGGAAGTTCACGTTCAACGGCACGCCGACGATCACTTTGGTGTTTCGACCCGATTCCGCACTGTCCGCCAAGAGTGAGCAGCAGGTGGTCCGCGCGAGCCGACTCTACGCGTGCACCGACGCCACTGAGCCGATCCTGAGCTGCAAGAAACGTGTCGCGGCAAAGGCGTACGTCACCGGCGACAAGGTGATTGTCGACATTACGGATCGCGACATGGTAGGGCGCATTCGCGACAGCAGACCGACCGTGCTCATGCGCCAGCTCTTCGAGCCCGGTGGTCGTTTTCGTGTTGACGAGACCGGGGTGAAGACTCCGTAGCTGAATCGCTCGCTCAGCTTGCGAGGATGACGCCTGAGAACCGGATAGCACGATGGCTCCTCATGAGGACCCATGATCTGCATCGCGCCAATCGGTCGAGCATCGAGTTCGGCGATGACGTGAAATGAGACGGCATGATTCGTCAGTCCACGATGTCGGACACCAAAATATGGAGACCGGGCAGCAGGTCCTCGCCGTCCAGCATGTCATGCGCCATGTAGACGGACTCTGATCCGTCCGCGCGATACACACGCGCGAGACGACGCTCGGGATCGATCACCCACACCAGTTGCGCTCCTGCGGTGAGCCAATCGGCCACCTTGGCGAGCACTTGACCCGGACGGTCGGATGGTGACGTGACTTCGACCGCCAGATCTGGCGCGAGTTCGGCGAAACCTCTGGCGGGCGGCACGGGCACGCGAGCCTGACGCACGAACGCCACGTCTGGAGCGCGCACCGTGTCCGGATGTCGTCGCAAGGTGAACCCCGTCTCTGCGGCGAGTACTCTGCCTAGCTGCTTGCCAGCAATAAAGTTGGAGATGGCGACGAGTACGCGCGCCGCCACGTCGCCGTGTCGAAAACCGGCTGGCTCGCGGACGAAGAGCTTGCCGCGAACGAGCTCAGACCGGCCATACGCCGGTGGATTTGCCAGCAGCTCTTCCGCGGTCATCAGGATGGACTTCGTGCGCAATGGAATAGCCTTCCGCGAAACACGTGTTTTAGTCATGACGCCAACGTAGCTGCTGCCGTCTGGCAATCGTCAGCGGCCCGCAACCGGAAGATACGCTGCGCAAACAATTCGGCAAAACGCATCAACGTCGCGATGAGATGTCGAACCCTATCGGCACCCAGGCATGCGAAACGCACCGATGCGCGTCGAATAGCTCGTGGCACCTTGCTTGAGATAGTCGCCCACATACCAGACCGTGC
>JAYSVL010000094.1:0-7493 GCA_043718595.1 Gemmatimonadaceae bacterium | reverse complement strand
CAGCGAGCGCGCTCACCCACACCGAGAGCAACACGACCGACCGCGATGGTCCCGCCGATGCAAAGAGCTGCGTGGCAACGTGGGCCAGCATAACCCAGAGCGGCGTGCCCGGGGGGTGTGGTATGCCAAGGGTGTGCGCCGCCGTCACCAACTCAGACGCGTCCCATGCCGTAAGGTCGGGCGCGCTCGTTGCCAGGTATGCCAATAACAACACCACCCCAGTGACCGCGGCAGCGATGAGTTGGGGTGGCAGTTGGCGCTTCCGCCCCGCGCGCTGTGACGTCGTGTTAATCGCCGGACCCCGTCACGCCGCAACAAGGTTCAGCGTTTAGCATCACAATCAGGCCGGAGCGATCTCCGGACCACCGAGCAGCGGAGGAAGCGGAGGAAGGACCGGCCTCTGCGACGGCGTTAGAGACGGCGTGACCGGGGCAAGCATGCCGTCGGGCAACGGACGAGGACCTAGGGGCTTGCCTTCCTTGAGCAGCAGGATGTCGGCGCGTGTGAGCGTCTCACGTTCAAGCAACTGCGCCGCGACGATGTCGAGCAACGCGCGATGCTCCGTCAACACACTCACGGCCCTGCCGTGCGCTTCCATCACGACGCGTTTGACCTCGGCATCAACCAGCTGCGCCGTCTGCTCGGAGATTTCACGGCGTGACTGAATGTCGCGACCGAGAAACAGCTCTTGTTCATTGTCGCCGACGAGGATCGGGCCAATGGTGTCGGAAAGTCCCCACTGCGTGACGTAGCGTCGCGCAATGCTGGTGGCCTGTTGAATGTCACTGGCCGCACCTGTTGTCACGCGGCTGTGACCGAAGACAATTTCTTCCGCCGCGCGTCCACCATACGCCATCACCAGGCGCGCTTCGAGCTGCTCGCGCGTGACGGAGACGCGATCATCCTCAGGCAACGTGAAGGCGAGACCGAGCGCACGACCGCGCGGCACAATCGTCACCTTGTGCAACGGATCGTTGCCTTTGACCATCATCGCGCATACCGCGTGCCCCGCCTCGTGGAACGCCGTCAGCCGACGCTCCTCGTCTTTCATCACGAGCGACTTGCGTTCGGCGCCCAGCATGACGCGGTCTTTCGCTTCCTCAAGATCGTTCATGTAGATCTTGTCGTGATTCTTGCGCGCGGCCAGCAGTGCGCCCTCGTTGACGAGGTTCGCCAGATCGGCGCCGGCCATCCCTGGGGTACCGCGGGCGAGCGCCGTGACGCTGACATCGTCGGCCTGCGGCTTGTTACGCAGATGGACTTTGAGAATGCCCTCGCGACCGCGCAGGTCAGGCAAATCGACGACGATCTGCCGATCGAAACGCCCCGGACGCAACAGCGCGGGATCGAGCACGTCTGGCCGATTGGTGGCGGCGATGAGAATCACGCCGTCGTTGGATTCGAAGCCGTCCATCTCGACCAGCAGTTGGTTGAGCGTCTGCTCGCGCTCATCATGACCACCGCCAATACCGGCGCCGCGGTGGCGACCGACTGCATCGATCTCGTCGATGAAAATGATGCACGGCGCGTGTGCCTTGCCCTGTTCGAACAGGTCGCGAACGCGTGACGCACCCACGCCGACAAACATCTCGACGAAGTCGGATCCCGACATGGAGAAGAACGGTCGTGCCGCTTCGCCGGCAACTGCCTTGGCGAGCAACGTCTTGCCGGTGCCCGGAGGCCCGACAAGCAACGCACCCTTCGGCAGTCGTCCGCCGAGTTTAGTGAATTTTTGCGGGTCCTTCAGGAACTCAATGATTTCCTGCAGTTCGACCTTCGCTTCGTCCGCACCCGCCACGTCGGCGAATGTGATTTTCGGTGTATCGCCACTGAGCAGTTTTGCTTTGCTCTTACCGAAGGAGAATGCCTTGTTGCCACCCGCCTGCATCTGCCGGAAGAGAAACACCCAAAAACCGATCAGCAGCACGTACGGCAGCACGGTGATCAGGAAGCTGCCGATGTTGAGGCGCGCCTCCTGTGCCTTGATGCGGACCCCTCGGTCGTACAAGCGCTTGGATTCGTCTTGCGACAAACCGGCCGGCAAGCGCACCGTGAACTGGCGCGCTTCGCGAGTGTTGACGCGCACTGGCTGGCGGAAGGCGCCAACCATCACGTTGTCGGGCTGGAAGGTGGCGGCAAGGATGTTGCCCGCGTCGAGCTGCTGTCGGTACGCGGTATAGTCAATTTCGGGCGATTGCGTTTCACGGCCATTGCCGTAGGTGAGAAACGCAACCGGAATGAGGATCACCAGAATCCAAAAAGTGAGCGTCTTGGAAATCCGGCCCCAGTTGGTGGGCTTCTTCGGAGAATTCGTCATGGGTGCGGGCATCTGATGACCGGGTTACTGCAGACTGGCGACGTACGGAAGGTGCCGAAAGTTCTCGGCGTGGTCGAGGCCGTACCCGACCAGAAACTCATGCGGCGCGTCAAAACCGATGAATCGCGTGGCATGCGTCAGTTCGACGGCGATATGCTTGTGCAACAAGGCACAGATCTCCAGTGACTTGGGTCGGCGGTCGCCGAGTAGCTCAATCAGACGATTGAGCGTTCGCCCGGAATCGACGATGTCTTCTACCAACAGAATGTGTTTACCCTCAAGTTCTGTTTCCGGATCGTACAGCAAGCGCACGACGCCGGTCGACTCCATCGCGTCGCCGTAGGACGAGGCGACCAGAAAATCGACCTGCAGCGGACGTTCGATGTAGCGCACAAGGTCACTGAGGAAGATAAAGCTGCCCTTGAGCAATCCCAGCACCAGCAGATCGCCCTCTGGATATGCGCGCGTGATGTCCGCGCCGAGCTCGCGAACGCGCGACTGAATCGTCTCCGCGTCATACACCACACGGCGCACCGCGCGACCGTCGAGACGCGGATCAGCAATGGTCACGTTGGGCTGCTCTATTGGAGAATCCGTGCTCGCGCTCACACCGATACCAGATCAGGTCAGGCCGACCGGGCCAGTGCGGAGCCGCGATGCCGCGGCAAATTCCGGGAATCCAAACCACCACGTTCGCAAGCAAGACGACCGGCCAGCCCTGCCGGTCAAGTGCGGGCACATGCAGATCAGAAAAATATCGTGCGACGCGACGTCCCGCCTCGGCACCCACGGTGCGAATGCGATCGCCCGCCATCCAGCCGCGCACCTGAATCTCCGTCTCAGCCGACAGGGCGAAGCAGGCCGGATCGTCGATCTCGGGTGCCCTCGACAGCTTGCGCCAACGCCATCCACCGATACGATCCGGCACACTGTCCCAGAGGCCTTGCCACTCGCCCTGGGCGTGCGATGGCGTGCGGTCGCGGAGTTCAAACCACTCGTCGTTGCCAACCCCGCAACGCAGGGCAACGGCGCCACCCGCCAACTCAAGTCGCGCGCCCCGTCGATCGTTACTGCTAAACCGCACAAGTGCTTCGGTTCCCCGCGCGTCGAGCGTAATCCCAACACGTGCGAAGAGCGCCGGCCAGAGTACGGCCGCCCCCGAGGCCGTGGTGGACTGTAGCACATCAATAGGTACGCGCAGCGTGTGTTTGCCGACTTGCGCAACGCCGCATGCAGTGAGATGGCGATCGACCTCGCGACGCCAGTGTGCCGCGCGCTCGCCGATTTGTAGCATCGAGGCGGCGAAGCCGGGTCGCGCCAGTTCAAGCGCCGGTAGCAACTCGCATCGCACGCGCGTGCGCAGGTAGCGGTTGTCGATGTTGGATGGATCGTCGTATGCTGGAATGCGTTCGTCATCCACCCACGCGGCGACGTCGTGACGGGAGACGGTGAGCCACGGTCGCAGCACCGCTGACGGCGCCGCGAGCGCGGCAAGCCCACGGGCGCCAGCGCCGCGCAACAGGCGCATCACAATAGTCTCTACCTGATCGTCACTCGTGTGTGCAGTCGCGACGCGGGCCGCGTGCGCGTGCGCAACCCCACGCAGAAATTGCCAGCGTGCGGTGCGCCAAGCCGCTTCGCTCCGGGTCAGGTTCTCAACGCGTTCGCTCTGCACGTGAAACCCCAAGCGTCGTGCCTCCGCCAGCACCAGCGCTGCGGCATCGGTCGCATACCGCCCAGTGCCGTGGTCGAAGGTGGCAACGGCAGCAACACGCGCGCGCGCCCAACGCGCGAATGCGTGGAGCAGCGCCATCGAATCCCGCCCGCCCGAGACAGCCACGACGATTGGATCGTCCGTATCACGCAGCGAACGCCGCAGCGCCTCTTCCAGCGTCCGGCCATAGCGGCTCGCATCCGCTGCGGCTTGTGGGTCCATCGTGCGACGTGCCTCAATCATGAGGGGACTGATGGCGTAGTTGCGACGGAACGTCAACCTCCCCCTACCTTCCTGTGGTTTCGCCCGCTACAATCCGTGCGAACTGCGTTTGACCTTCGTTCCCGGAGCCTCGCTGTGGAATCGCACGGAACATTCGGCACTATTTGGGCCTCGCTCGGGATGACCGCCTACTATATGGCGCTCATCTGGATCAATCTGCTGCTCGGGCTGTTCCTCGGTCCGCTATTCATGATCCCCCTGACGTGGATCCAGGACAAGTTCCGGCGGACTTAGACGCCGTAGCGTTCATCGTCTCACGGCATCTACTTAGAAGAAAGGCGACCCCATCGGGCCGCCTTTCGCGTTTCTGCGCCTGACGCGTTGACTTAATTAACTCCGACGCGGTGTAAGTCGCAGGTGCCCGTTCCCCTCGTAAGTCGGCGGTCGGCTACCTGGCAGCGTGCGCCGCCAAACGCTCGTATCGTCGTCCGCGCCAGCTCCGCGGTACGCGTGCCGTGCTGAGGGTCAGTCGCCATGCTGCTGGCACGTCAGCGAGCCATGAGCACCAAAACGGCGCCCCGCGCTCGGCGTAACTGCCACGCAGCGCGGCCAGGAGCATGAGTCGCACGAGCAGCGCGGACGCGTTGACGAGGATGAGTGCCTGGACCAATACGTCGACCTGGCGCGAGGCGGTAACGCTGAGGACGCCAAGCACGAGCAGTATCGGCAGTGGCAATGCCTGTGCACTCCAGATCACAACGACGTCCAGCCACCGACGCGATCGCGGCGTTGCATCTTTTAGATCGAAGCTGCGTCCCCACTCGCGCCACATCTCGGCAAGGGTTGTGTACGAGTGCACCGAAATAATGCGCGAGCCGTCGAGAAAGCCCACGCGCGCACCACGTGTCGCAAGGTGTCGCGCGAGCGTCACGTCGTCGCAGAACGACTCACGCGCAGGCGCGTATCCGCCGTGACGTTCAAGCAGCGCACGTCGCGCCATGAAACACTGTCCGTTCGCGAGCACGCGATCCGGTGGTGGCTGCACCACGCCGGTCGCGCCGCAACGGTAGACCAACGTGACAAGCATCGCCGGCTGCACCAATCGTTCGCCGGCACTCTGTCCGATGAACCGCGGCGAGAACGACGCGACGTCGAATGCATCCTCCTCCATCGCGTCAACGACGGCGCCAACCAAGCCTGGCGCGGGTACTGTGTCGCCGTCGATGCCGAGCACCCATTCGCCGCGCGCGTGCCGCAGTCCGGTTTCGAGCGCCCACACCTTGCCGACCCATCCGTCGGGGAGCGGATCATCGGTGAGCAGGCGAATGCGTGGATCGCGCTGTGCCGCCGCGAGCACCATCTCGCGTGTGCCATCCGTGGAACGACTGTCGACAACCAGCACTTCCAACATGGGCTCAACCTGCGCCTGCAGACCTGCCAGACACGGACCAATGCGCGCCGCTTCGTTGAGTGTGGCGACCAGCACGGTGACCGTGGTATCGACGCGCGGCGTGAGACGCGCGCGTACGGGCGGACGTCGCGCCCGACCCGGCATGAGTCGCGTCAGCACGAGCAGCAGCGCAGCGATCTGCACGGCAAGCAACCCCTCGCCGAGGGTGCGCAACACATCGGCGCCGTTCATTACGCGCTGGCACTCGCACGTGGAGGGGACGACAGCGCTGGTTCGGCGCGCGCGAGTTTTGCGATGCCCTTGATCATGTCGCCGAAGATGAAGAGGTGAGCAGGGAACATCGCGTACCAGTACAGCAGGCCGAGCAGGCCGCGCGGCGCAAACAACGCCGTTTGCGTCAGGCGTGTCCCAGTGCCTTCTGGCTGGGCCGTGAACTGGAGCCACGCCTGCCCCGGCGCACGCATTTCGGCGCGCAGTCTGAGCAGCCGCGGTCGTTCGAGCATCTCGACCCGCCAGAAGTCCACCGCTTCTCCAAGATACAACTGTGCCGGATCTCGTCGCCCGCGTCGCAAACCTGGGCCTCCGGCCAACCGGTCAATGACGCCACGAATGCGCCACAGGAGGTTCCAGGCCAACCAGCCTTGCTCGCCGCCGAGTCGGCAAAACGCGCGGAAGACCTGATCGGGCTGTGCGTCCACGAATAGCGAACGCGTCTCCTGCAGCACGCCCTCACGGTCCTTGAATTCGTACGTCTTCTCTGCTCCGAGCGCGTCCGTCCACCGCGACTCGACCGCGTGTTGGCGCCAGCGCAGCAACGCGCGCTGAACGGCAGAGCGGTACGGCATTGGCCGAATGTTGGGAAACAGGTCTGAGGCCTTCCGCGTGTCCGCGACCACGGGATGCACGATGCCCTCCACCAAAGGCTGGGCCAGCCGCCACGGGATTGGCGTGACGCGGACTACCCACAGCGCCGCCAGGGACGGTGCCAGCACGGGCACGGGCCAAATCGTTCGTTTGAGCCCGCGTTCTGCGGCATAACCAAGCAGCATTTCACGAAACGAGAGACGATCAGCGCCGCCAATCTCGATCACACCACCGGCCGTGCGCGTGCGCGATTCTGTGAGGTACGACAACACGTCACGCACAGCGATCGGCTGCACTTCGTTGACGATCCAACGCGGTGCAACCATGAATGGCAATCGCTCGGTGAGGTACCGCACCATTTCGAATGAAGCTGAGCCTGAGCCCACGATGGGTCCCGCCCGGAATTCTGTGGTAGGCAGTCCGCCGCGCAGAATCGCGCCGGTTTCACTGCGGCTTCGCAGGTGACGTGAAACGCCGTCGCCGTCCGGGAGTAGCCCACCCAGGTAGATGCAATGACGCAAGTGCCGACCGCACTGGACAAAGTTTCGCGCTGCGCTTCGATCGCGTTCTTCGAAATCGGCGGCATACATCATGCTGTGCACGAGGTAGTACGCTTCGCTGACGCCGTCGAGTGCACGTTCCAGCGATGCGACATCGAACAGATCACCGGACACGACCTCAACTGCGTTTTCCCAGCGTCGACCGCGGATGCGCCGCGGATCACGAACCAGTACGCGCACGGAAACGCCCTGCTCTACCAGGCGCGAGGTGAGCCGACCTCCGATATAGCCGGTGGCGCCGGTGACGAGCACGGTCATGCGGAGCGTTCGATTGACGGGCGACGGTGGCGACGAGTCAGCGGACTTGGTCGAGACAGCGGAACAGATTGAGACGGCGTAGCTGATAAGGTAAGCGTTCAGCTGCCCGGCGCGTTCCCTCGACACCTCCGCACCATGACCCGCCCC
>JAYSVL010000093.1:0-7517 GCA_043718595.1 Gemmatimonadaceae bacterium | reverse complement strand
TGTCATCGCGCTGCCAACGACGACGATGGCGGCAACCAGATCGTAGTCGCGATTGTCGACGCCCTTGAGCAGCGCCGTCCCGATACCTGGCCACGCATACACCACCTCGACGAACACTGCGCCGCCGATCAGGGCGGGGAAAAGCAACCCCACCAGATTGATGACTGGTGAGAGGGCCGTTCGCCATGCTTGCACACGCACGCCAAACTCGCGCGTGCCCTTCGCTCGTGCCGCGCGAACAAACGGTTCGCGGATGGCGTCTCGCATCGCCGATCGCTGGTATCGCGCAAACAGGGCCGCGCCAACCAGCGTGAGCGACAGCCACGGCAGCACGAGGTGTCGCAGTCGATCAATCAGCCGGTCTGCGGCGGATAACTGGTTGTGAAAGTCATCCACCTCACCACCAGCCGGTAGGTGGAACCAACGCACGAAGCAGAAGAGGATCGCCAGCGCCAACCAGAACTGTGGCACGGAGTACACGGCGAGCATCAACGACGATACCAGGCGATCGGTCACGTCACGCGACCCATGCCGTGTTTCAGCGCGAGCGCCCTGCCACGCGCCAATCGCGCCGCCCAACACAATGCTTGACGCGAGCGCCAGCGACATCAACAGGATTGTGCGCGGCAGCGCATCGGCAAGTACGTCAATCACGAAGCGCTGTTGCGACGTCGACCATCCCAAGTCACCGGAGACCAGGGCGCCCATCCATCGCACGTACTGTTGGCCAAGCGACAAGTCAAACCCACGTTGTGCGCGTAACATCGCACGCACGTCGTCCGTCATGGTGCCGCCGACGTACGAGTATGGATCACCGGGCGCTGCGTGCAGCAGTACGAACGCAAGTGTCGCCGCGACGAATACGACGAAAAGTCCTTGCGCGACACGTCCTCCAGCGCGCGCCGCGAGGTGGCTCAGCGGGCTGCCCCCAGACCGATGCGATCGCGCGGAATGCGTTGCGCCGGATCGACCGTCCAGTCGGCGAGCCCGGCGTACCATGCATCGGCACGCCACGGGGTGGGGCGAATCCGGACGTGTATCGCGACCGACGTGCGCTCTTCGTACAACACGAGTCCGGGTTCGTCGTCAATGAGTTGCTGGAACACGCCAGCCCAATAGCGCCGCGACTCGGACGAGTTAAACGTGCTGAGCGCGCTGTCGAGTCGCGCGTCAAAGCCCGCACTTTGGTATCCACCGAGGTTGAGATCACCACGCGCGCCCCACGTTTGCGGCATACCGAGTCTTCCGGGAGACATGGTCCACTTGTTCATGAACGCATCAAAGTCACCAGACATGACGCGCTTGCCCATACTGGGACCGTCGAGCGAGAGCGTTGTGGCGGCAACGCCGATCGACTTGAATTGATCTTGCAGGAGGGTGAGGTAGGTCGTCCGCGCAACACTCGACGCCGGTGCCATCATCTCGAACGCCAGCCGCACACCGTTGCGCACACGAACGCTGTCTGCCGGATTGATGCGCCATCCCGCGGAGTCGAGCAAGGCCCGCGCATGCGCGAGGTCGTAACGAATGGGTGAAAGCGCGTTGGTGTCAGGAATCAGCGCCCGTGGCGCGTTGGCCAGCGCGGCGTCGCCGTTGTCGTCGAACACACTCTGTGCCAAACGTGCCTTATCCACCGCCATGGCGAGCGCGCGACGCACGGCGGCGTCACCTAACACCGGGTGTGGCGGCCCGCTGCGCAACGCTTTACCGCGACGATGCAGGTTGTATTGCAAATACCCGTACTCCAGCGGACGCAGTGTCACCCTCCGAAGCTGTGTCGCCGCCTGCAACTGCGGCTTATGCTCTGGCCGGATCGCTTCGTAGAAGTCGGCTTCGCCGGCGAAGAGTTTGATGGTCGCCGCTGCTGGGTCGGCAACAAACGACCACAGCACACGATCCAGCTTCGCTCGGCCACGGGCGTTGTTTGTGTCGGCAATAATCTCCAAACGCGCGTTCGGCTCCCAGCGCACAAAACGAAACCGTCCCGTGCCAATCGGTGCGCGAGCAAACGGCGACTTGGCCAGGGCACCCATCGGCAGGGATGCCAGCAAGTGCGCCGGCAAGATGTACATGTTGTTCGTCGCCTCGAAGAACTGCGATGGCATGCGGCGCTTGAACCAGAATACGGCGGTCAGCGAGTCACGCACCGTCACCGAATCGATGTTCGGCATGGCAGACTTCACTTCCGACGCCACGGTGTCCGACACATACACGGCAAAGGTGAACCGCACATCTTCGGCGCGCACTGGTGCCGTGTCGTGCCAACGCGCTTTGGGATCGAGCCTGAAAGCAATCGACAGCGAGTCGGCAGCCCACGTCCATGATTGCGCGAGTCGTGGCGTGAAACCGGCGTCGCCGTTGGTCTCGAGCTCCGGACCAATTTCCGCGAGGCGGTCGAAAATCGCGTTGATGACCGACAAGCCCTGCGACTCCGCCACGTTCGGCGGAAAAAGCGAGCTGGGCTCCGCTGGCTGCACAATTACGATCGTTCCGCCAACGTCAGCGTTGGGCGAATCAACCGGACGATCGCGACCACCGCACGCAGCAATGATACAAAGTGCGAAGGGAACGGCACGACGCAGCGTACAATGCATATCAGCCCTGGAAAGAGTTGGCGATAGTAGCGCACCCACGATGCACAGCATGACGATGGCGACTCATCGGCGCCAAAGCCAGTCGGCACGCATCATCGCGCGCTCGTGTGCATCAACCAACGACGAAAAGCCGACCGGTTCGTCAAAAGGAGTAGCCGCTGCGTACTGCGCCAGCGCGGATTCCAACGCATCTACTACCTGCGTCCAAGATGGTACCGTGGTGCAGCAACTGGCGAGTGACGCTGCGGCCGGCAGATCGGCCAGCGACACGCACGCTGCATTTCTAAGCATCGGCTGATCATCATGCAGCAGGATACTACCATGCTGCAAGTATGCGCCGCGCTCGCGCCAGACGGCGCTGCCAGCGAGTTTCGCACCATCGACGACAATCTCTCCTGCCGCCGGCGCATCAAAACACAGCGGGCCATCGGGACGGATCGGCGCGGTGGCGTCGTCGGCCAGCTGCGCAGCGACGCCGAGCCAGGTGAGTCCGCGCAGCAGGATCGCATTAACAGCAGCGTAGGCGGTCCGCCACGACACCGACGGCGAGAGCGGGAACGTCACGCTGTACGTCACCTCGCGTGCGTGCAGCAGGGCACGACCACCGGTCGGGCGACGGACGGCGTCCAGGCCAGCAGCGGCCACCGATGTCGCGGAAAAGCGACCGCGCGTCAATTCGTTTCGTCCGAAGGACACTGTTGGCGTACGCCACGCATAACAACGCCAGACGCCACACTCCGATGTGCGCGCATGCTCCAGCAGGGCGGCGTCGACGGCCATGTTTCGCGCGCCCGACGCTGGCGCACTGCGCATCGTCTGCCAGCGCGCAGGCAGCACGACAGCCAGCGATTCGCTCGACGCTCGCAACGCATCCGTGGAGATATCTTTACCCATAACACCGGTGGAGAAGTTCGTTTTCACGCGGGTTAAGTTTACTCGCTGGCAGCAGCTTGACGCGGCACCGTTGCGGACCAGCGGCTCCGCAGCATTCGACGATATCTCCGGGCCTGCGCCCGCTTCTTGAGGATGGTCATGGCAACTCGCACCGCTCACATCGCGCCCGCATCGGTGGACTCGTTTATCCCGCGCCACATCGGACCGAACGCCGCCGAGCAACACGACATGCTTGACGCGCTCGGCTATCGCTCGCTGGACGCGTTCATTGATGCGGTCGTACCTGAGTCCATACGATTTCGCGGCACCCTGGCAACCGGACCGGCGCGATCGGAAGCGAATGTGTTGGCCAGCCTGAAGGCGCTCGCAGCAAAAAATCGGCTGTATCGCTCGTTGCTCGGCATGGGTTACTCGGGCACGCACACACCGACAGTCATTCTGCGCAACGTGATGGAGAACCCGGCGTGGTACACGGCGTACACGCCGTACCAAGCGGAGATCGCGCAAGGACGCCTTGAGGCGTTACTCAATTATCAGACGATGGTCGTCGATCTGACGGGACTTGGCATCGCGAACGCCTCTCTCCTCGACGAGGGCACCGCCGCCGCGGAGGCGATGGCATTGTCACTCGCCGCCAAGGGCAGTGCGACACGCAATCGCTATCTCATCGCTGCCGATTGTCATCCGCAGACGATTGCTGTTGTGCAGGCACGCGCGGTCGCGCGCGGAGTTGAGGTGATGGTGCAGCCAGCGGCCGATTTTGTGTTCGACGACAGCGTCTTCGGTGCGTTGTTGCAGTACCCAGGCACCGACGGCGTGGTGTTGGACTATCGTGGCACCTGTGAGCGCGCGCATGCCGCGGACGCGATGGTCACCGTCGCGACCGACCTGCTGGCGCTCTGTTTACTCACGCCGCCAGGGGAATGGGGCGCCGACATCGCGGTCGGCAACACGCAGCGGTTCGGCGTGCCGATGGGCTACGGTGGCCCCCACGCCGCGTTTTTTGCAACGCGCGACGAATTCAAGCGACTGCTGCCCGGCCGAATTATCGGCGTCTCACGCGATGCGGACGGGAAGCCGGCCCTGCGCATGGCGCTGCAAACGCGCGAGCAGCACATCCGTCGCGAGAAGGCGACAAGCAACGTCTGCACGGCGCAAGTACTCCTGTCCGTGATGGCCGGCATGTACGCGGTGTATCACGGACCTGAGGGTTTGACCGAGATCGCCACGCGTGTGCACCGCCTTGCCGTCACGCTGGCGACAGGCCTTGAAAAGTTCGGCTTCTCGATCGCCCACGAGCAGTATTTCGACACCATTCGGGTTGAAGTGGGTGTGCATGGCGAGGCGGAGATTCTCGCCGCCGCTCAAGCGCGACAGATCAATCTGCGCGTTGTTGAACCGGGCTCAATCGCCATTGCGCTCGACGAAACCACCACCGCGGCCGACATCGCCGATCTGTGGGCGGTGTTTCAGGGCGGCGCGCCGGTCGCGTTTGTTTTCGACGACATCGCCACCGACGTCGACGCGCGGTATGACGAGCGATTTCGGCGTACGTCCTCGTTCCTCACGCATCCGGTGTTCCATCGCTATCACAGCGAAACGGAGATGCTGCGCTACATGTATTCGCTGCAGTCGCGCGACTTCTCGCTCGTGCACGGCATGATTCCGCTCGGTTCATGCACGATGAAGCTCAACGCGACGTCGGAAATGATTCCCGTCACCTGGCCAGAGTTAGGCCAGCTGCATCCCTTCGCGCCGGTGTCGCAAGCCGCGGGCTACGCCGAGATGTTTGCCCATCTTGAATCGGATCTGGCAGATGTGACCGGGTTTGCTGGTGTGTCGCTGCAGCCGAACGCCGGGTCGCAGGGTGAGTATGCGGGACTGCTGGTGATCCGCGCCTATCACGAATCGCGAAACGACGCGCATCGGACGATCTGTCTCATTCCGCAGTCGGCGCACGGCACCAATCCGGCCAGCGCGGTCATGGCAGGTTTTGAAGTCGTTGTCGTCAAGACGGATACCGACGGTAACATCGATGTCGACGATCTGCGCGCGAAAGCCGAGCAGCACGCCGCCGCACTTGGCGCGCTGATGGTCACGTATCCGTCAACGCACGGGGTGTTTGAAGCGCGGATCAAGGAGATCACCGCCATCGTCCATCAGCATGGTGGTCAGGTGTACATGGACGGCGCCAACATGAATGCGATGGTGGGGCTGTCGCGCCCGGGCGATCTCGGCGCCGACGTGTGTCATCTCAACTTGCACAAAACGTTCTGCATTCCGCATGGTGGCGGCGGTCCGGGTATGGGGCCGATTGGTGTTGCGTCACAGCTCGTGCCGTTTCTGCCAACGCACCCCGTGATTCCTCTCGGTGGTGTGCACGCCATTGGCCCTGTGTCTGCCGCGCCGTGGGGCAGCGCAAGCATTCTGCCGATCTCGTACGTCTACATCCGGATGATGGGAGGCGAGGGTCTGGCGTACGCGACCAAGATCGCGATCCTCAACGCCAACTACATCGCCAAAAAACTCGAAGCGCACTACCCAGTGCTGTATCGCGGACAGAACGGCCTTGTGGCACACGAGTGCATTCTCGACACGCGCGGTTTCAAAGGGATTGCGGGCATTGAAGTCGAAGACATCGCCAAACGCCTCATGGACTACGGATTCCACGCGCCAACGATGTCGTTCCCGGTGGCGGGAACGATGATGGTGGAGCCCACGGAAAGCGAATCAAAAGCGGAACTCGATCGTTTCATCGTCGCCATGATCGCCATACGCGAGGAGATCGGCGCCGTGGAACAGGGTTCGGCCGACCGGGAGAACAACGTGCTCAAACGGGCACCGCACACGGCGGCGCACGTGACAAGTGATACGTGGGATCGACCGTACACGCGCGAACAGGCGGCGTATCCCACGCCGTTCACGCGGGAGCGCAAGTTCTGGCCCACGGTGGCACGTATCGAAAGTGCGTTCGGCGATCGTAACCTCGTGTGCTCTTGCCCGCCGATCGAGGAGTACGCCGAACGGTGAGCTCGGCTAGCCGAGCAAGGCCTCGTAATCGGCGGCGGACAGCAGGGACGCGTCACTGCCAGCTTCGATGCGCACTTTGATCATCCAGCCATCGCCGAACGGGTCCGTGTTGATCAACGCGGGCTCGCCGTCAATGCGCGTGTTCACAGCGACGATCTCGCCGGCCACCGGCATGTACAACTCGGATACGGCCTTCACCGCTTCGACGGTGCCGAATACGTCGTGCGACTTGAAGGTTGCGCCCACTTTCGGCAGGTCGACGTAGACGATGTCGCCCAACTCGCCTTGCGCAAAGTCCGTGATGCCAATGGCGACGACGTTCGCGTCGGCCGTGACACGCACGTACTCGTGCTCTTTGGTGTAGCGCAGGTCGGCGGGAATATTCGACACAAATTGCTCCTGTGAGTGAGATGGGATGTGTTGCACGCGCGCGCGCTCGTGCACGCGAGTCTGAATCGATTGCCAGACGTCGGTGACACGTGCTGCAAGCTGCTCGCGTGTGCCGTCGTTGTCGATGACCCAGGTGGCCAGGGGTCGCTTTCGAGCAGATGGCCATTGCGCGTCGATCATGGCCTGCGCCTCGGCGGCGGGAAGACCGCGATGCTGTACAAGTCGTTCCAGTCGCTGCTCCGCGGGCGCGTCAACGAGAATGACGCCGTCGACGGCATGTTCGAGACCGACCTCGTAGAGCAGCGGGATATCGGAGATGACGAGCGCGTCACCACGGGCGCGGGCCTCAGCAAGCGCGCGCTCGCGAAGGGCCGACACCGCCGGATGCACGATGGCGTTGAGCGTGTTGCGCTCCACCGGGTTGGCGAAGACGCGTCGGCGAAGCGCAGCGCGGTCAATGGCGCCATCGTGTGTCACGACCGATGCGCCGAAGTGCTCAATAACGGCGGCGTGACCTGGCGTACCGGGAGCCACCGCAGCACGCGCCAGCACGTCGGCATCAATCACCGTAGCGCCCCATTTGTGCAACAGGGTGGCGACGGCACTTTT
>JAYSVL010000092.1:0-7521 GCA_043718595.1 Gemmatimonadaceae bacterium | reverse complement strand
TGCTGCCGGCGGCCGTGCTCTTCGCCACCGTCTTTTCCATCGGCAACTTCACGCGATACTCCGAGATCACGGCGGCCAAGGCGTCGGGGATAAGCTTCTATCGTTTCATCGCGCCCATTGTGCTGATGGCGACCGGGGCGATGACACTTGGCCTCCTGTTTAGTGAACTGGCACCACCTTCCAACACCAAGCGACTCAAGTTGCTCGCCAGTCCAGACGGCACGCGCGAGAATTCGCGATACAACTTCGCCTTCGCGAGTGAGATGGGCCGCGTCTATCGTATCTATCTGCTCGACGTGGACCGCCGAACCATCGACAACGTAGAAGCGGAGGAGCGCGCATCCACCAAACGCACCGGTTTGCTCATTGCGGCCAAAACAGGGGCGTGGACACCGGCACGGGGATGGGTCTTGCAGAAGGGTGTCATGCACTACGTGCCGAGTGACTCCGTCGACCTTGCGTTTACCTTCGACTCGATCGCCGACCGTCAGATGCGCGAAACGCCAATGGAGTTACGTGCCAGTTCACGCGAACCCGCCGAGATGAACTTTCGCGAGTTGACGCACTTTATCCGCACCCTCGAACGTTCGGGCGCCGATGTGAATTTGCTCAAGGTTGAGCGCATGTTGAAGATCGCCCTCCCGGTCACGTGTATCATCATCGCCCTCTTTGGCGCGCCGATGGCCACCAGTTCGCAACGCGGTGGCGCTGCGTTCGGTGTGGCCGTGAGTCTCGCCACCACCGTCCTTATGCTCGTACTGATTCAACTCACGAAGGCCATCGGTGCGAAAGGCATTTTGCCCCCAGAAACGGCCGCGTGGATGCCCAACGTCCTTGTCGGCGTTCTCGCGCTGGTGTTGCTCGCGCGCGTGCGCACCTGAGATGGCGTTCACGCGATGAAACGTCCGTTTGACAACGCGATTATTCGCGTCAGCGAGGGTGTGCTCAACATCTTCCGCGCCGTCGGCCGACGGGTGTACTTCGGCAAGGACATGATCCGCGGCCTGCGCGAGCCTGGCACGTGGATTCCTGAAACGATTCGCCAGATGCGCACCATCGGCGTCGAATCCGTGCCACTCGCCATCATCGTCGCCGCATTTCTTGGTGGTGTGACCGCGTTTCAGACGCGTTATCAGCTATTTCCCGGCGTGCAAGTGTCGGTGGTGGGTCTGATCGTCCGGCAAAGTATTGTGCTCGAACTTGGACCGCTGCTCACCGCGCTGGTGCTCACCGGCAGGGTAGGCGCGCGCATGACGGCGGAGATCGGCACCATGCGCGTCACAGAGCAGATCGATGCGCTCGAAACCCTCTCGTTTGATCCGATCGCCTACCTCGCGACGCCGCGCTTCCTCTCTGCACTAATCATGCTGCCAGCGCTCACGATTCTCGCCAACGCGACAGCGATTCTCAGCGCGCTTGTCACGTTGGTGCTGGCCACCGATGTGCGGGCGAGCGAGTTCATAGCCGGCCTGCGACTCGCCTTCACCGAATTCCAGGTGGTGTACTCGCTCATCAAGGCGGTGTGTTTTGGCGCCGCGATTGCCTTTGTTTGTGCCTATCAGGGCTACGTGACCGAGGCTGGCGCGGAAGGCGTCGGACGGTCCACCGCGCTCGCCGTCGTTATTGCGTCGGTCTCCATTCTCGTGCTCGATGCCATCGTCGCAGCGATTTTCGCTCCCTTCATTCAGGCCTGATGCACTTCACTCCACCCAGCCGTATGCAACTTCTCCTGCGACTCTCATGAAACGACGCGACGAAGTGATGGTCGGTCTGCTGCTCATCGTTGCCGTTGTTGTTGGACTCGGCGGCACGATCTGGATCGCTCGCGGCGGACTGGCGCGCTACTACAACATGTACTCGCGATTCCAGTGGGGTGCTGGCGTCAAGCAAGGGCAACCGGTGCTGCTCGCCGGTGTCACCATCGGCTTTGTACAGCGCGTGGAACTGATTCCCGATGGCACGCTCGCGCTGGCGCTGCAAATTCAGAAGCAGTACCGCATCCCCGCGGGATCGACGGCGTCCGTGCAAGCGAACGGCATCTTCGGCGACCAGCTCATTGCCATCACGCCAGTGCGCGCGGTGAAGACCTATATGCCGGAAGGCGACACCATTCCGAGTGGCAAGGGCACGCCGGGCACCAACGAACTGCTCTCCAAGAGCGACTCGATCGCGTCCAGCTTGCAGGCGCTCTCGTCAAAGGCACGCGCCGAGTTTGTTGAAGGTGGCGGCATTAACGACGTGCACAAGACGATTAACGATCTGACGAAACTTGTCGCGTCGTTAAGCGCCGTGGCCGCGGAACAGTCACGACAGCTCACGCTGACACAGTTGCAGTTACGCAAGACGCTGGCGTCGGTCGACTCCACCAAAGTCGACTCGACAGTGGTGAGTTTGCGCGCGGCAGCCGCGAATATGGAGCAGCTCACGCGCGCGCTCGATTCAACACGCGTGGCTGTCAACGCGACCATTGCCAAGGCGAACACTGGGCCGGGAACGGTGGGCCGCCTGATGAACGACCCAGGAGCCTACGAGCGGGTGGAGAAAATTCTCGCTCGCCTGGATTCACTCGTGCTCGACATCAAGACGAACCCGCGCAAATACATCAACGTTCGTATCTTTTAACAACTAACAACGGGCCGCGCCTGTTGTTTGTAGTTTGTTGGTTCAGATTCGCGGAGTTTTCGCGTAATTCGCGGCCTGTTGTTTGTAGCTTGTTGGTTCAGATTCGCGGAGTTTTCGCGTAATTCGCGGCCTGTTGTTTGTAGTTTGTTGGTTCCGATTCGCGGAGTTTTCGCGTAATTCGCGGCCCGCTGTTTAGTTGTTCAGAACGAGTACCGCATCGTCAACTGAATCTGGTAGTTATTCGAGGCCGAGTTCGGGTTCACCGACCATGGCGAGTTAAACGTCGTCACGCCGTTCTGCACGCCGGCGTTGAGGTTGTAGTTCCAGAGTGACGTGTTGAGCGGGCCTGCGGTTTTGCCGGCGGTAAGCAGCACGGCCTGGTTGTTGAACGTGGAGACGATCGGGAAGTAGTTGCGGCCCCAGTTCTTGTTGAGGATGTTCGCGAAGTTGAAGAAGTCGAGCTGCGCAGTGAGTCGCTGACCACGCACCTGCGGCAACGTCTGGCGGACCGACACATCCATGCGCTTCTGGAACGGTCCGTTGCAGCTATTGCGTGTCATGATCTGCCCACGCTGCTTATCCAGACATGGCTGCAGCGCGATGAACTTATCAAAGGCGTCCGCGGCTGCCGCGTTCAATGCAAACGTCGCGTTGGCACCGGTACCCACGCGCACCTCCGACGTGTTCCGCGCATCCTTCGGCACATAAATCGGATCGTTGCCGTTGATACCGTCGCCGTTGATGTCGTTGTTTGTCACATAAACAATCGGTGAACCGGAGATGCCTTCGAAGTAGAACGTCACGTCGGTTTGGTTCTTTGCCCACGGCGCCGTGTAGGTGCCGTAGACGATCGCCCGGTGTGGGCGCTCGAAGTTTGACGTGGTAGCGTTCGACGGATCGTATTCGGCGCCGGAGAACTGGCGGGCGTTCTGCCAGTTGGAGATCGCGCGGTCTGAGGTGAGTGACTGCACGTCCTTGGAGCGATTGAACGTGTAGGCCGCTGTCGCCTCAAAGGCGCGGCTGAACCGCTTCCGCAGCTGCCCACTGAGCGTGTAGTTGTAGCCCGCCGTGGCGTTGGTAAGCTGAATGGCGTTCGTGAATGTGACGTTGTTGCTGCCAATACCGGTGGCAATCAGCTTCTGTCCGGTGTTCGTAACGCCACCAGTCGCCGAGATCGTGTCGGCAAAAAGGACGCGACCGTGCACGTCGGTGTAGTTCACACCGTTGACCTGACGCGGGCCCTTGAGGTTGAGATCGCGGATGTACAAACCGTTAATCTCTTTGCGATACAACCCTTCCAGTGAAACTACAAATGAGCCGGGTAGCTTCTTGTCAAACCCAAACGACGCCGTGAGGTTCTGCGGGTATTTGAAGTTCGGGTCGTTCACGTTGATGATCGATGTGCCGGCCGCGCCCGCTGTTGGTGCAGGCTGCCCCGCGCATGAGCGTGGCAAGTCGGCCACTACTGTTGTGAACACCGGCGTGGCCGTTCCACTGCAGAGCAACGTCGCCGCGCCCAAGCCAGTGTTGCCGTACGCATTGCCGATCAGGATGTACGGAGTCTGCCCGGTATACACACCCACGTTGCCGCGGATCTGCATGGACTGATCACCGGAGACATCCCAGTTGAAGCCAAATCGCGGCGACCACATCGCTTGTGTCTTGATCTGGTAGTCTGTGCGCAACGACGCCGCTTTCGCCGTGATCAGATCGTTCTGCTTGGGTGCGTCCTTGAACATCGGCATGTCCAGTCTCACGCCAAACGTCACCGACAAGTTCCGCGACAGGTTGTAAAAGTCCTGCACGTATGCTGAGATCTGATTCGCGCTGAACTCGGCCGGAATCGGTCCGCCGTTCGCATAAGCGACGAGGTAGCTGGTCGGCGCATTGTTGCGCAGTGCCGCGATACTCGGGAATGAATAGGAGCCGTTCAGCCCCGTGGCGAAGTAGTTGTAGATGTAGGTGTGCTCGAAACGACCACCGGCGGTGATCGTGTGCGAGCCAAGCGGAATCGTCAGATTGTCTGACACCTCAAAAATCTGCTGCTTGAGGTCATTCCCCGGCGAGTTGCGTTCACTGCCCAGCGTCACCGTTGCGTTCGGGGTGGTGCCGGACGGCGTCGCAGTCGTCGTCGACACGACACCGACCGAAATCTCCGGCGACGTCACCGGAATGATGCGCTGATCTCGGATTGTGTTGTATCCGACCAGCAATTCGTTTGCCGTGCCATTGCCCAGGTTGGTAAAGAGCTGCGACGTGAATGAGCGGTTCTTGTCCTGCGTCTTGTACAGATTGGACGTCAGGCGAATTCCCGACCCTTGCTGGTTGGCATTAGCGGGAAGGGCCGTAAAGGAGCGTGACAGGTTCTCGCTCTGCGCCGTGTTATCCAGCACGCGCATCGTCAACCGATTTGCGCCGTTGATCGACCAGTCGAGCCGACCCATCAAGTTGGTGAGCGGATTGCCGCGCGAGTACGCGCCGGCATTGCCGCCGTCAAACTTTGAGCCAAGAATGCTGGTGATCGCGTTGATCGAGTCGAGCGAAATCCGGGTCGTGGCGTTGGCCACCGCGTTGAGCGACGCATCAATGCCAGGTCCCGACGTGGGGTCCGTGCGCGACTGCCATTCCGGAGCAATGAAGAAGTGCAGCTTGTTCTTGATGATTGGTCCACCAAGGGTGAAACCGTAGTTCTTGACCTGAAAACCGCTGGTGCGAATCGCGTCGACGTTCGCGGCCATGTATGGCGTGCGGAAGCCGTAGATCGCGCCGCCCTGCACGGTGTTCGTTCCATTCTTCGTCACCGCATTTACCAGCATGCCGGCGAAATTGCCGTAGCGCACGTCGGTGGGGCTGAGCAACACTTGAAATTCTTTGACGGCGTCGATTGACATAATGCGCCCGCCGACCGCACCACCGGGCTGGCCGCCAGACGATCCGAGGTTGAACCGATCATTCTGGTTGGTGCCGTCGACCTGGAAATTGTTGAGGCGATTGTACGAACCACCAGCCGACGGTCCTTGCGACGTGGACGTCACCTGCGGCGTGAGTTTCACCAGGTCGGTGAAGTCACGCTGCAATGTCGGCACGCGCCGAATCAGCGTGTCCGCGACCGTGGTGCCAACTCCCTGGCGCGATGGACTGAAGTCCGCGCCGGTGCGCGTCACTTCCGTTGTCACCGTCGCGAGCTGCGCTACCGCCGTCGTCAGGGAAAAATCGACACGCGTCGTGATGTTGAGTGACACAACCACGCCGTTTTGCGTTTGCGGCGCGTAGCCAAGCAAGCGCGCCAAGACGCGGTAGGTGCCGACTTCCAGCCCCTGCACGAAGTAGCGGCCGTTGGAGCGCGTAATCACGCCAGCACGAAATCCTGTCGCCGCGTTTGTGATCTCGATCTGTACACTTTCCAGCGGCTTGCCTGCCGCATCGCTGATAGTCCCGCTGACAGCGCCAGTCGTCAAACCCTGAGCCGCTGTGTCGCGGGCACCGGCCGCAACGAGGACGAGGACCAACGCACCGAGGCTGAGCCAACGCTGCATACGCATATCGAAATTGGGTCCGAGGTGGTGAGGGGTGTCGCGTCGGCGGCGAAACAAAGCGTGGGGCGGACGGCAACCCGGGGAAGCTAGAACGCCCGATTCGTGAGAGCAAGCCAAAGCCAGGCTCGCTCGCACGCTTCGAGACAGGTGACGCACGCCACACGGGACAACCGCAGCACCGTCGATCGGGTCACCGTTGCTGGCGACCATCGATCAGCCACCGACCCACGAAAAAGCCGCCTCCCGGATGTGAGAGACGGCTTGGTGTTTCGCCGAACTGCTGTGCGTGACGCGGCGGCTACGGTTCGGCTAGTTGAACGTGTACCGCACGCCGAGTTGCATGCGCCAGACGTCGGCGAGACCGGCGGTGTGCTGGTACGAGGTCGAGAGCAGGTTGGTGCCGAAGTTACGCAGGCGATACAACAGCGCGCCGTTGGCGTCCGCGCCTTGTGGCAACAGCGGCGTCGCCGACACCAGACGATCGCCCGCACCCCACTTCTTGTTGATCAGGTTATCGAGGTTGAGCACGTCGAAACGGATAGCCAGCGTGTTGCGACGTCCACCGAGGTTCTGAAACACCTCTTGTGTGAGACCCAAGTCGGTGCGAAACAGAATCGGCAGGAAGACCGCGTTCCGCTCCGCATACTGTCCGCGACGTGAACTCAGATACTTGTCCTGCACGATGTACGCTTCCCAGGCGGCTTGCTGTTCGGCCACGGTGAAGGTGCGCACGGGGTTCGTTGTGACCACTGTGCCAGCCGCATTCACCCCGTACTGCTGGAAGTTCATCTCCGACGCATTGCGCGGGATGTAAATGAGGTCGTTTGCGGCCGCGGCGTCACCGTTCGCATCGGCGCTGAACGTGTAGCTGGTGTTGCCTTGCGTGCGGCCCTCGGTAAAGACGGACAGCGATGTTGCGCCGAACTTGAAGTATTCCTTCCGATACGACAGGGCGAAGAACATCCGATGCCCCGGCGAAAACGACGAGAACTGCACGCCAGGGTTGTTGGGATCATTGGCTTGCGCGTTCGTCGTCCAATTGGTGGCCGCCGTTGACCCAGGGTCATACGAGTTCTTCGTCACGCCGTACGCATACGCCGCCTTGGCGAAGAATCCGTTCGTGAACGATTTCTGCAACGAGCCAGAGACGTTATATGAGTGACCGGTGGTTGCGTTGCTAATCACGTACGCGGCCGTGACGTTGCTGTTGATGCGATTGCGACCGGCCGTCCAGCGCTGTCGCTGATCCGCTCCTGTGAATGCCGAGTTTGCGGCAGGCAAGTTGGCGTTGATGTAGTACGCGCCGTTCACTTCCGTGCCATACAGTCCTTCAAACGTGCCGATGAAGCCCCATGGCAAACGC
>JAYSVL010000091.1:0-2573 GCA_043718595.1 Gemmatimonadaceae bacterium | reverse complement strand
GAGTGATGTACAGCCCACGACTGCGCCGGAACACGCGTCCCCATTCCTGACACGCCTCGCCCACGGTTGGCGTGTACAGAATTGGCATCATCTCTTCCAGATGCTCGGTCACGAGGCGATAGAACAGCGTCACGTTGCGATCGTGAAGCGAGACCAGATAGCTGTACTGCTCGAGGGCCGTGCGCTTGGATCGCACACCGGGCAGCACCCGCGCCAACTGTTCGTCCATCGTCATCACGCGGGGCGGCAGGAGTCCGCGCAGTCCGAGCGCATCGCGTTCGCTGTGGGTAAAAGCGGTACCCTTATTGAGGACCGGATCGTGCAGAATATCCGCACCACGTTTGGCTTGAGACGAAACGAGCAAAGGCCACTCCTTGGTGAATCGGGGGGAACCTCGCGGGAAGCGAGGCCGACAGTTTACAATCGACGCGGTGGACGCGGCACGGGCAAGCCTTGCCACCAGATCTCGCCCACGCTACGCGGACCTTGCGCATGTTGACATCCATACAACCCATCGTTCTCGTTGGCGGAGCAAGTCGGCGCTTCGGCAGGGACAAGTTGCGCGAAGCGATTGGGCCAACTGGTAACGACTGGCTGGTCGACGTACCGATCCGCGCGTTGCGTGAGGTGTTCGGGCCGCGCGTGGCGCTGGTCGGTGACTGTCACCCAGACGTTGCCGCACGCGGCGACCTCACAATTCCAGACCGCTATCCGGCCGTTGGGCCAGCGGGAGGCATTCTATCGGCACTGGAGTGGTCCGGACACGACGTGTTCGTTTTAGCTGGTGATTTGCCATGTATGACCGCGGCCGTCGTTCGGACTATTGTCACCGCAGCGCTCGAGCAGCACGCGAGCGCGTGGACCGTGCTCGCGGACGCGGACGGACTTGAGCCGTGCATCGGACTCTATCGGCAGGCGGTGCGAGCAACCCTCGCTGAGCGCGTGCGCGAGGGAAGATCAAGCCTCCACGATCTTGTCTCCGCAGCGTTGTTGCAGAAGGTGCCTATCGATCATCGCGCCGCGTGGAACGTCAACACACCCGCGGCGCTAAAAAGCAGCAGAGCTACGGCGAAGCGCGGAGTAAGTCGGTAGCCTGACGGACAACCGCATCGACAACATGCGCGTCCGTGTCCACCAGATGTGTCAATGCCTGACGCATCGACGGCGACCAGAAGCTGCGGAGATGCTCCGCCGTGGCGGCCGCGGTATCGTTTCCGTGTTCCGCGCGAAGGTTGCGCGCAATTTCGTGCGCCATGCGCACCAGCGTTTCCTCTCTCATTGACCGCTTGCAGCCGTCACGCCGGTGCTGGAGCGACGAGGCACATCACGCACGACGGAGTCGGCGCCGTGAAAGACCAGCGCACTGTCGCGACGTGCCACGGCAATCAGCGTCATGTCGTGCACCGCAGCACGCTCGACCGCGAGCGACGTGGGTGCCGAAATGGCGACGATTGTTGATGCACCGTATACCGCCGCTTTCTCCACCATTTCGAACGAGCAGCGACTGGTGATAACGAGAAAACCGTCGTTGGCCTCGTGTCGCTGTCGAATGAGCGCCCCCAGCACCTTGTCGAGCGCATTGTGACGACCCACGTCCTCGCGCAGCGCCACGATTGCGCCATCCGCTGCACACCATGCAGCACCGTGCACTGCGTGTGTGCGCTCGTTGAGATGCTGCGAAGCTTCCAGTGCGGCAAGCGCCGATCGGACCGCTGAGAGGTGCACGACCTGACGCGGGCGTGCACGAGGGGTCGCCATAGGTATCGCGTCAATCGTATCGATGCCGCAGAGACCACATCCCGTGCGCCCGACCGTGTTGCGCTCGCGACTGATCGCACGCGGTGCGTGACCGGCGACGAGCGACACGTGCAGTGACACGCCGCGCGCATGCGGTGTAACATCAACACGACGAATGTGCGACGCTCGCTCGATCACGCCCTCGGTGAGACTGAATCCGAAGGCGAAATCCTCAAGGTCGTTCGGCGTGGCCATCATGACGGCAAACGGCACTGCGTCATAGATGATGTTGATCGGCGTCTCAACGGGCACCTCGCGCTCCAACAGGCAATCGGTGCGAGCGGCGTGCTCGTCGAACGTGCGTCGCTCCGCCGACAACAGCGTCGTTGGGGCGATCTCAGCGAGGTCCACTCGGCGCTCCTCGCTCAATCTGACGCATCACATCGCTTCGACGCAGTTCATCGTGCTGCCACGCGGTGATTCCGCTCGCACGCGAAACCTGCACCGCCGTCACCTTGTACTCCGGGCAGTTGGTGGCCCAATCGGAATAGTCAGTCGTCACCACGTTCGCGCCAGTGCGCGCGTGATGAAACGTCGTGTACACCACGCCCGGCTGCATCCGCTCGGAGACCACGGCGCGCAACGACGTTTCCCCGGAACGGCTCTGCAGCAGCACGCGATCACCAGTGACGATGCCCCGATTTTCCGCATCAAACGGGTGGATATCGAGAACGTCTTCATCGTGCCAGAAGTTGTTCGGTGTGCGCGCCGTCTGCGCGCCCACGTTGTACTGCGACAGAATACGACCGGTCGTCAAGAGCAACGGAAAGCGCGCA
>JAYSVL010000010.1:0-2913 GCA_043718595.1 Gemmatimonadaceae bacterium | reverse complement strand
GTCAAATGCGGTTTGCAGTTTCCTGTTGGCGGCATGAGCCGAACTGTGTCGCCGAAGCTCCATCGAGAGGTTTTGCAGGTCGGCCGGGCTGATTCCCGGGATCTGACTCGCCTGCGCCATCGTCCCTGGGCGGATCGCCGCCAGCTTTTGCCGCGCCTCCATCGACAGCGTGTGCATTGCGGCGTAGTCCAGCGTCGGGGCCAGCTCGACGCCGCCCATGGATCGCAATCGGTTCGCCCGCGAACGCTCCTTCGCGAAGTAGCCGGCGTACTTGATCTCGAGCTCCGCGCCGAGCACCGCTTCGTGCGGCAGATCCGCGCCGACGCTCGCCGCGTCGAACAGCGCCTGCAAGGACACCTGCTGTCGCCCCGCCAGCTCCGACGCCCTCACCGCATGTGCTAACGGCGCAGAACCCACCGACTCGAGCACAGGACGTGCGACTTCCGGTGTGATGCTGGTCGCCTGTGCAAGCGTGTGCGCTTGCGCCACCAACGACACGCGATGCGCCGCTTGGGCGTGCTCGCGCTCGTCGTACAACCCGGCCGACTCAGCGATTGGCGCGAGTCGCGACAACGCATTGTCCTGACGCACGGTCAACCGAAATTCACTGCGCGACGTGAACAACCGATACGGCTCGTCCACACCACGCGTCACCAGGTCGTCAACCAACACGCCGATGTAACTGCTCTCGCGACCAAGCACGACGGGCGATTGTTCCAGCACCGCGCGCGCGGCGTTCAAACCCGCGATCACACCTTGTCCCGCTGCTTCTTCATAACCCGTTGTGCCATTCACCTGACCGGCAAACCACAACCCATGCACCGCACGTGAGGCCAGCGAGGCATCAAGTTGTGTCGGCGGATAGTAGTCGTATTCAATCGCGTACCCCGCACGCGTCATGCGCACCTGCTCAAGTCCGCGAATGGAACGCAACACCTCCAACTGCACCGATGCGGGCAACGATGTCGACAGGCCATTCACATACAATTCGGCCGTGTCATGCCCCTCAGGTTCAAGAAACAATTGATGACGGTTAGCGTCCGGAAACTTGACGACCTTGTCTTCGACACTTGGACAATAGCGCGGACCGCGTGAACCGATCGCGCCACCATACATTGCCGATTCGTTGAGATGTTCGGCGATGATCGCCTTGCCATTCTCTTCGAGCCACGTGATCCAGCATGGCATTTGCGCGGGATGTCGCGTACTACTGCCGTCGCGACGCGGTGTTGGCCAAAAGTGCGACCACGTAAAGTCGAACGCCTCAATCTCGCTGTGTTGCTCGTCGAGCGTGTTGAGCGCAACGGAACGACCGTCAATACGCGGCGGAGTACCGGTCTTGAATCGCTCCGTGACCAGTCCGAGTGCGTCGAGTTGCTCGCCGAGCAGTGTTGATGGCGCTTCACCGGCCCGTCCGCCACCAATCTGTGTACCGGTGCCGATGTGCAATTTTCCCCGACCGAATGTGCCCGTCGTCAGCACGACAGCACGCGCACCAAAACGGCGCCGTTCGACGGTCTCCACACCACACACACGTTCGCCCGACGCGTCAAACAACAACCGCGCGACCATGCCCTGAATCGTCGTCAGGTTGGGTTGCGCTTCAAGCAGTGAACGCACGGCACGTCGATAGAGTCCGCGATCACATTGTGCGCGTGGTGCCCACACCGCCGGCCCTTTGCCGCGATTGAGCATGCGAAACTGAATCATCGCCAGATCGGTGGCGCGCCCGATGATGCCGCCCAAGGCGTCGACTTCGCGAACGACCGTACCTTTGGCGATGCCGCCGATGGCTGGGTTGCAGGAGAGTTGCCCGATCTGCTCCAGCGCACCCGTCACCAGAGCAACACTCGCGCCACTGCGCGCAGCGGCGACGGCAGCTTCCGTGCCCGCGTGTCCGCCACCAATGACGATCACGTCAAATGTGGCTTCCATCGCCGCGCTGTCGGCGGACGCAATACGGTCGCTCATCTGGTGATGCGGTGGCTCATGCGGCGCGTGTGTGGTGTTGCCGGAGTTCAAGCATGTCTACAAGCTATCATGCGAGGCGCGACGTCTCTATCGTTGGTGCTATAGTTGATGCACACATCAACGCCCGACCGCTCTTTGACGCGCCGTCGCGACACAAGTCCCGCTCTCACGCATCCAGACATGCCGATCTCCCTGTCTCACACTGCACCCACGCTGCTTATTCGCCGCAGTGCGTTTGAACGCGTCAACCTCACGCGCCAAATGCTCGACGAGGCACTCGGCCTCACCGACGACGAGTTCCGCTTGGAAGGTTCGCTGATCGCGATCGGGCCGCTGGTTGGGGAGACAGCGCTGACCGAATTGATCGACGCACTCGAACGTGCAGGTCTCGTCTACTTCGACGACTTCTTTGAACTGAGTGGCAACTGGCCGGAGTGGCTCGGCCTTTTCGCGATGACATCGGCCGGGTAACGTCTTCGCTCGCGAATTCGTCGAGGGCTTGAGCGCAATTAGCTGATGCCCGTCTTCTTCCACCGACGCGGGCGGAGTGGCACGCTAGGGTCGAGCAATTGTGGAGCGGCACTGCGTCGGAGCACTCCTTCCCACCCGCAGCCGAGGCACCAGCTGCGGCGGAAGCGGCGCCCAAGGATTCGCCACCAACCGTCGCGCGCGATGGGCAGCGTGTAGGCATCGCAGAGCGGGCAGACGTCACCATCGGGGATCATGACGATGAACGCCTGCGTCGCCATCCAAATGACGATGATGCGGATGAAGACAAAGACGCCGATAAAGATCGCCGCGTCTGTCCAATTGAAATTGCCGACCATCGGGTTGCGCTTACAATCGCTGTTCGACGGTGGCCCACAACTCGACGTAGGCGACACCGAGTTCGACGCGATCGATCACCACATCCGTATCGGCCGCGATCTCGTGTTCATTTAG
>JAYSVL010000090.1:0-2579 GCA_043718595.1 Gemmatimonadaceae bacterium | reverse complement strand
CGAGTTGATCGTAGCCAACGAACGTGCCGAGTCCCGCGCGGTGTTGTTCGTCGTGCGTCCATCGGGTTGGATCGCCGAAATCGTCCGCGCCTACGGTGAGCTGGCGTGACTTGCGCTCCGCCTGTGACTGCTTCCGTTGCGCGGACAGCGCGGCATCGAAACCGGCGATGTCCACCAGGTAGCCGCGCTCACGGGCCATGAGCTCGGTAAGGTCAATCGGGAATCCGAATGTGTCGTACAAACGAAACGCATCATCGCCTGACAGCGTGCCGCGCAGCGCTGTCGAACCCTGTGTTGAGCCGAGCGGCGCCAGTTCTTCGAACCGATCCATGCCGGCGTCGATCGTGGCCAGGAACCGCTCCTCTTCGGCACGCACGGTACTCAGGATGTGCACGCGGCGTGTGTGCAATTCAGGAAATACGTCGCGCATCCTGTCGATAAGCACGTCGACGACATGGACCAGCGTCGGTTCACGACGCCCGAGCAACCAGGCGTGGCGCACGGCGCGCCGCAAAATACGGCGCAACACGTAGCCGCGACCGTCGTTTGCAGGGAATACACCATCCGCCAGCAAAAATGAAACGGCACGCGCGTGATCGGCGATGACACGAAAGGATGCAGGATCGATCGCTCGTCCGGCGGCGTCGTGCGCGGTGCCGAGACCGATGCCCGGACGATATGGATACTTGATGCCGACGATCTCTTCCACTTTGGCTAAAAGTGGCGCGAACAAGTCGGTGTGAAAGTTGTTGGTGACGCCTTGCATCACCGCGGCAATGCGTTCCAAACCGGCGCCCGTATCTACGGACGGCTTCGGCAGGGGCACCAGCGTACCGTCGACTTGGCGATCAAACTGCATGAAGACCAAGTTCCAGATCTCGAGGAAGCGACCGGCCTCTGCACCCTCGACGAACGCGTCGAGCGAGTACTCGCTAAGGTCGGTGCGCGTCCATTCGCCGTGCGCATCCTTTGGAAATGCCCAATCCGGGGCAAGCCTGGCGAGATCGACATAAATCTCTGAGCATGGCCCGCACGGACCGGTGTCTGCCATCTGCCAAAAGTTGTCGTGCGCGCCCAAACCGTAGATCCGACTCTCCGGAACATTCGCCACGTCTTTCCAGAGCTGCCGCGCTTCGTCGTCTTCGTGAAAAACCGTCACGCGCAGGTGTTCACGCGGGATCTGCAATTCGACGGTGATGAACTCCCACGCGAAGCGAATGGCGTCGCGTTTGAAGTAGTCGCCGAACGAAAAGTTGCCGAGCATTTCGAAAAACGTGTGGTGACGCGCGGTGTGCCCAACCTGTTCAAGGTCGTTGTGCTTCCCGCCCGCGCGCACGCACTTCTGCGACGTAGTGGCGCGTCGTTCGCCGCCCGGTGGATCTTCCATCCCGAGGAAGACTTTCTTGAACTGCACCATCCCCGCATTCGTAAACAGCAGCGTGGGATCGTCACTCGGCACCAGCGCGGAGCTTGGGCGAATGGTATGGCCGTTCTTCTCGAAGAACGCCAGAAAGCGAGAGCGGATTTCGGACGCGAGCATAGAGTTCAAATATAGCACGCAACCAATGACAGCTCAGGGCATGTGTTCCGACAATTGCTGCTGACGCAGCGCAGCGAGAATCACTGAGGTCGAGAATCCACGACGTTGCAAGAAGCCTCGGAGTCGCCGTGCACGCACGTCCGCAGGGAGTTTCGCCAACGCGCGCACACGTTTTTCGGCGGCGGCGACACACGCGGCGACTTCGTCGAATCCGTCGTCGGCAATTGCCGCGCTCACGGCCTCATGGGCCAGACGCCCGATGACGCCCTTCTGCTGCAGCGCGCGACGCACGCGTAGCGGAGCCTCGCCTCTGCGCAGGCGCGCGGAAGCCTCAGCGTGCGCCACGCGCTCATCGGACAGCGCCCCAACGGTTTCAAGGTGATCCAGCGCGCGGGTAATGAGCACGCGATCGCTTTCCACGCGGCGCAGCCTCATGTCCAGTTCGCGGCGAGTCTTGCGAGAGCGTGCGAGCGAGGCGAGCGAACGATCAACAAGCGCCGTAACACGACTTTCGATGTCGAGGTGCGTGACTGCCGCGGCGCTCAGCACCGCTGCGACATGCGTTGCACCGATCTCACCGAGCGTCGCCACTCCAACGACGAAAACTCGACCATCACTAAGGCCGATCGTGTAGCGGCCTGGCCGACGCGACGACTCCCGCAGTTCGCGCACCGTCGACGGCACGGGAAACAAAGCCGAGGGGCTACTCACGATGAGCCGTGGTGATCCGGGCACCACTTCTCACCGCAAGCCACCCCCCGGCTCGCACAATTTCGAACAACACCGTCGGCGCGCCTACTCCTCCGGCTCCTCAATCGCCGCGTCACCAGACGGCTTGATACCGAGCACCACCTTGACCTTCTCTTCAATCTCCGCGAGCAGCACCGGATTGTCCTTGAGGAACATCTTCGCGTTCTCGCGGCCCTGCCCGATACGCTGGGAGCCGTAACTGTACCACGCGCCCGATTTGTCGATAATGCCCGCCTCAGACCCGATATCAACCAGGAGCGAGGTATGGCTGATGCCTTCGGCGTACATG
>JAYSVL010000089.1:0-7559 GCA_043718595.1 Gemmatimonadaceae bacterium | reverse complement strand
CAGCGCGCCGCAGCACGCCGCCAGGACAATCGCTCGCCACGTCATTACGGAGATGCGCATCACTAAATGCTATGTCGCGCACCAACGTCAAACTATCGTCCGCGAGTGAGATCCTCGGGACGCGGCACGGCATGCTGCATCTCGGCCAAAATGAGTGTCGCGCGACGCGTCGCAATGGCGCCCATGGGCGACCAGCGTTGCGGCGAGGGCAGAATGGCCGCCAATCGTGCAGACTCTTCGCGGGACAACTGCGACGCACGCTTATGGAAATGTGTCTGTGCGGCGGCTTCTGCACCGAACACACCGTCGCCCCACTCGGCGAGATTCAAGTACAGGTCGAGAATGCGTTCCTTCGACAGCAGCACCTCCAGCCAGAGCGCCAGATAGAGTTCGAGTCCCTTGCGAACAAACGACCGACCGTTCCACAAGAACAGATTCTTGGCGACTTGTTGAGTAAGTGTCGACGCACCGCGAAGTCGTCCGCCGGCGCGGCGGCGGTCGAGCGCCGCCTGCATTTCTGCGAAGTCAATGCCGTGATGGAGGTAGAACCGCTGGTCTTCGGACGCGAGCACGGCGCGTCGGAGATTTGGTGACAGTGCTGCGCGCGTCACGGTGCGATGGCGGGGCACGATCGGACGCTTGCCTTGCACCAGACGTTGGATGGTGCGGTGCATGATCACGGCCGTTATCGGCGGCTGCACCACGGCGCACACGAGAATAGCCGGTACCGGCGCGAAGAGCACGAACGCGCAGGTGATGATCAGGCGACGACGCCAACCACGGATCCCCCGCCATACTCGGACGATCACGGTTCGCGCAGATGCGCCGGTGTTTCTGGCGGTTGTCGTCGCCATCGCCGGTGTTGCCAGAAGTACTGTGCTGGAAAGCGACGCACATATCGCTCGAGCTGTTGCGTGTAGGCGAGCACGATGGCGTCGATATCGGCTTCCCGATCGCCCGTGGCGACCGTAACAATCGGCTCCAGCAGCAGTGCATAGCGACCGCTCGGCATGCGCACCGACACGACGAAGACCAGGGGAACGCCGAGCCGCAGTGCGAACACCGCCGGACCGCGAGGCGTCTTCGCTGGTCGACCAAAAAACGGAACAAAGGTACTGGCGAGACCGAGTGCGTCGTGATCGCTGACCATCGCAATCGTGCGTCCCTCGCGCAACGCGCGTGGAGTCGCACGCACGGCGTCGGCGTCGTGGATGACTTCCATGCCGATGTCGGCTCGCGTTTGCCGGACATAGTCGTCCACTAGCGGGTTGGCCATGCCGCGGGTCACGGCAGCGAACGGGACGCCGCGGGCCGCAACGTAGGCGCCGCCCAGTTCCCAGTTGCCAAGGTGACCGGTGACAAAGATGACGCCCTTGCCCAATGCATTCGCCGCCTCCCAATGCTCCCATCCTTCCACCAGTTCAAAGCGATCCAGCACGGCTTGTCTCGTCGTTCCGGGCAGAACGGACGTTTCGATAAACGTGCGTCCGAGACTCTCGTACGACTCACGTGCGGTGTTGAGCACGTCCTGATGCGTGTAGTCGGGGAAGGCGGCCGCGATCTGCCGTTCGGTGACGCCCCGTCGAATCCCGAACGGTCGATATGCGACGCGCGCGAGCACGGCACCCACCGCGCTGGCTGCGCGCCAGCTGACGACTCGCAGCAGCGCGACCGCCACCCGGGTGGCGACAAACTCGAGACGATGGGAGACCGTCGGACGTCGTACGTCAGCAGGCATGGACAGAAGAAGTAGCGGTTGCCAATGCCGTCGTCTACGCGGACCGCAGACATTAGACAAACGCCGCGCCTCTCCGAGGAGAGGCGCGGCGTTCGCACGGTGTTGCCGGCGAGCGAAACTGCTCGCCCGCGTGCATCAATTGGACAACATGACCACCACGCGCCGACTGGTGGCACGGCTGGTTTCATCATCGTTGGTGCCGAGTGTTTCCGTCTCACCGGCGGAGCGCGCCGTGATCCGCGACTCAGCGACACCCTTCGAGACGATGTACGCTTTGGCCTGATCCGCGCGATCCTGCCCAAGTTTTTCGTTGTAGCCCTCGGCGCCACGCACGTCGGTGTGTCCCGTGATTGCCATCGTGCGCGTGATGTTGGCCGGATCAGCAAAAGACTCCGCGATGCGATCCAAAATCTGCTTGGCTTCTGGCGTCAAGTCGAACAGGTTGTAGCCAAAGTTGATCGAGCCGACAACAATCGGACGACCGGCTCTCGCGGCGACCTGCACGGTGTCGCGCCGTTGCACGAACACCGTATCGCGGCGTGCTGGCGCGATCGGTGCGGGAGCGGCGGCGACGCGCACGGTGTCCACCCTCGTCACACGCTCGCGAGTGAAGAACGAGAGGCTCAAGCCGGCCTGTGCGCCGAAGTTGAGACCGGTCGTGCGAGGATAGGGCAGCGTGTTCTTGCTCGCGGGCGTGACGTAGTGCGCGATGCCCTCCAGTCGCGCCGACAGGCGATCGTTAAAGACCAGGCGCAGACCGGCCAATCCATGGGGTCCGCCGCCGCGCGGGGCAACGACGCGCACACGACCATACGAATCGTAGGCGTATCCACCGCCGATCATCAACTTGACGTTATCGCTCAACGGGGCATTGTACGTGAGGCGATACGCCCACAACGGATGCGACACCGTGCTCAATGTGTCGTAGCCGGGGTTGCCGGTCTTGGGTCGATCGACATCGACCTCGGCATAACTCAAGTCCATTTCGGCGAGCAGGTTCTTGAACAGATAGATGCCGGCGCGCCCACCACCACCGAAACCGGTTTTCAACTGCAGCGTGTCAGCGAACTTGCTTAACCGTCCGAAGCCGCCGATCTCGATAGCCCCCTGACGCTGGGCAGAGGCGGCGACTGGAACAGTGATTGCGAGTGCTGCGACCAGCACTGACCTGGAAAGGATACGCATGGACCTCCCGATGCGGGATTTGGAATGGACGTGCCTCGTATGCGCGCGCGAAACAGCGTCACTTGGTGACGCCTCTCTTACGGTTCCGCTTGCCATCAAGTTATCAGACTTGTACCAGAGAGCAACAGTCGCACGATAGTGTCAGACAAGCTGCCTCTTCTGATGTACGTCACATTGGAAACCAATGGCGTCCAAGAGTTAAGATTGGGGTGTCTATCGCGTGTAGCGAACCTGATCCCTGACCGCGGAGTCGCTGTTGTTCGCTAGCATTGACGAGCACCCACGCAAACACGGCACAAGCCCGACCACCGGTCGCCGGTCTGCTGGCGCTTTGTGACGACGAGTATGCCGCTGGACAGTCGCCGCGCCCAGCGGCTCGCGCTTTCAGGGCTCGCGCTCAACGCATTGTTAACCGTCGTCAAGCTGGTTGCCGGGTTGCTCGGCAACGCGTATGCGCTCGTGGCCGATGCGATCGAGAGTGCGACCGACATGATCGGCTCGCTGGTGGTGCTCAGTGGCGTACGAATCGCCAGCCGTCACCCAGACGAGCGCTACCCGTTTGGCTATGGCCGTGCCGAGGCGCTAGCCGCAGCGACGGTGGCGACGTTGATGTTTGGGGCGGCCATTGGGATCTCGATCGAGGCTATCTCGGAGATCCGCGCGCCGCATGGTGCGCCCGCCGCATGGACGCTTGCCGTGCTGGCTGCGGTGATTGTCATGAAGGAGATCCTCGCCAAGGTCGTACTTGCCGCGGGCGCGGCCAGCGGCAGCGTGGTCGTAAAGGCGGATGCGTGGCATCATCGGTCGGATGCGATCACTTCTGGCGCGGCGTTTATCGGTATCAGCGTGGCGATCCTTGGTGGTCCGGGGTGGGAGGCCGCAGACGATTGGGCGGCACTCGTGGCGTCGGGGGTGATCTGCGCAAATGGCGTGATGCTGCTTCGCGTCGCGCTGGCAGAATTGATGGACCGGGCACCGGAGCCGGCCCTGCTGGCACAAGTGGGTGACGCAGCAATGGCTACCGGCGGCGTCCTGGCGATTGAGAAGCTGAAAGTGCGCCGGTCGGGCACGTCCCTGTACGTTGACCTTCATGTGCAGGCTGAACCTTCGCTCTCGCTGCACGATGCGCATATTCTGTCGGGTCGCGTGAAGTCGGCGATTCGTCAACGGGTGCCGGCTGCCGTTGGCGTCCTCATTCACATGGAACCGTACGAACCGGCGGGGGAGTTGATGCGCGATACAAACGGATCTACAAGGAGTCTGCTATGAGTGACGGTGCAGCGGGCGATCGTGTGACTGACCATGGGGCGTTGCGTGATTTCCGGCTCAAGCCTGTGCGTCGCAACGCGAAGGTGAAGCTTGGCAGCAATGCGGCTCGTATCGCCGACGCGCCCTCGCACGATGCCCTGGTGGACGCGACATCGACGCTGCTCGCGCGCCTGACGGATCTCCAAGATGTGTTTCACGCTGACGGGACGCGTGCGTTACTGCTCGTGCTGCAAGGTCGCGACGCCTCGGGCAAAGACGGTGTCATTCGCAGCGTGTATGGCGCGTTTAACCCAACGGCTGTCACGGTCGCGAGTTTTGGTCCGCCAACCAAACTGGAGCTGCGTCACGATTTTCTGTGGCGCGTTCATCAGGTGGTACCGCCGGTCGGCATGATTGGTGTTTTTAATCGTTCGCACTACGAGGACGTGCTCGCTGTTCGCGTGCGCCAGTTAGCTCCGGAGGCTGTTTGGCGTCCTCGCTACAAACAGATCAACGCCTTCGAACAGCTGCTGACCGAGCATGGCGTGATCGTCCGCAAATGTATGTTGCACGTGTCTCGTAATGAACAACGGGAACGCCTGCTGGCGCGCCTTGATGATCCCACAAAGAACTGGAAGTTTCGCGTGGATGATCTCGACGACCGCGCGCTCTGGGACGAATACACGGACGCGTATCGGGAAATGCTGCAGCAATGCAGTACGAAGCGCTCACCGTGGTTCGTGGTGCCGTCGGACGACAAAGTGGTACGGAACTATCTGATCGCGCGCCTTATGGTGGAGACACTGGAAGAGGTAGGCGCGCGGTATCCGCAGATGGACCCCGTGGTTACGGAGAAGGCGCGGGATTTCCGGTAGCACGCAGCGAGCCCCCACCGTCGTACGGCGGTTGTGGATCGAGCGACGAACAAGTACGTTCCGCACTCGGTTCTGGACGCAGCGGTCGTGCTGACAGAGCGGGACGTAGCGCAGTCCGGTAGCGCACCTGAATGGGGTTCAGGGGGTCGCGGGTTCAAATCCCGCCGTCCCGATCGCTCGATATTGTCAATCACCTAGCCTCGGCTCGCGCCGGGGCTTTGTGCTTTGCTCTCGTTCCATTCCTGCATGCCTCTCGACGCATCGCCGCCGTCTGCTCCCGATCTCACCCTCCGCCGTGCGTTGGGTGCGCAGTACTCGCTACTGCGGGAGATTGGTCGTGGCGGCATGTCATTGGTCTACCTGGCACATGATCAGAAGCATGATCGGCAAGTCGCGATCAAAGTGCTGCGCAGCGAAGTGGCGGCAAGTCTCGGTGCAGCAGATTTCCTGCGAGAGATTGGCACCGCGGCACGACTGCAGCACCCGAACATCGTGCCCATCTATGACTCCGGAGGCACCGATTCGCTGCTGTACCTCGTCATGCCCTTTGTGGAAGGGGAATCACTGCGTGGGCGCATCGACGCGGAGCAGCGGTTGTCGTTGGCAGAAACCCAGCGGCTGGCAAGCGAAATTGGCGAAGCGCTGAGTTTCGCGCATAGTCGCAACGTGGTGCATCGCGACGTGAAGCCGGAGAACATTCTACTGTTTCGCGGGCACGCACTCGTCGTGGATTTTGGCATCGCCCGCGCGTTGTCAGGCGACAGCGGAGACGCGTCCACCACGCACACACGCGCCGTCGACTCGTTCTTTACGGGTACGCCGTTGTACATGGCACCCGAGCAGATGTTTAATGATCAACCGGTTGACGAGCGCGCGGATGAATACAGTCTCGCCTCGGTGCTGTATGAGTTATTGGAGGGTGCGCCGCCGTTCGACGGTCCAACCTCGATGGCGATACTCGCACGCAAGGCGGCCTGGCCGGCTGAGCCGCCGCGTCGCACGAAAGACCCATTACCTGCGGCCGTGGAAGCCGCGCTGTTGCGCGCTCTGGCGCGAGAACCGCGTGACCGCTTTCCGTCGGTCGCGGAGTTCGCCGAGGCGTTCGTCGGCGCGTCGGTGACCGGCGTTCGTCGCGCGCGGACCATCACCAAGTCGCTGGCTGTGCTGCCCTTCGTCAACCGGACGACGCCGGACGACTACCTGGGCGACGGTATTAGCGAAGACCTGATTGTCGCGTTGTCCACATTGCCCGCACTACGTGTCGTGGGGCGCACGTCGTCATTTGCGTTTAAGGGGAGCGATCGCGACGTGCGCGTGATTGGCGCCGAACTTGGGGTGCAGACAGTGCTCGCGGGCAGCGTGCGTCGGGCTGGAGATCGTTTGCGCGTCACAGCGGAGCTGACCGACGTATCGAGCGGACTGACGCTCTGGTCGGAGCGGTTTGACCGCGAGTTCACCGACGTGTTCGATGTGCAAGATGAAATTTCGCGCGCGATCACGGCGACGTTGCGCCTTCAGCTGCACGACGAGTCCTCACGACTCGTTGATCCGGCCACGCCAAATCTGCGCGCCTACGAGTCGTATCTCAAAGGACGTTTCGAATGGAGTCAGCGCACGCCAGTGGCGATGCGTCGCGCCGTGGAGCTAATGCAGCTGGCAATCGACACGGATCCTGCCTTTGTGCTTGCCTTGACCGGGCTTGCCGACGCGTACATCACGCTGTCCATCTACGAAGTGATCCCGCCATCCGTGGCGATGCCAATGGCGCTCGCGGCAGCATCGCAGGCGCTGCGCTACCGGCCGGATAGTTCACACGCGCTTACTGCCCGCGGATCTGTACGCGCGCTCTACCATTTTGATTGGGACGGCGCCGAGTCCGACTTTCAGGCCGCTCTGGCCGATCGCGAACAGGGATCGGTCACACATCAATGGTACGCGATGCACTTGCTTGCGCCGCGCGGACGCTTCGTGGAAGCGCGTGCCCACATTGCGAGGGCACGCGAACTTGACCCGCTGTCACCGTCGATTGCTACGTGCGGCGGCATCCTGCGATTGTATGAGGGCGACGCCGAGGAGGCGCACCGCGAACTCCAGTTGGTGATTGCGCATCACCCGTCCTTCGGACTCGCACACCTGTTCGCAGGTCTTGCACTCAGTGCGCTGGGAACGCATGCTGATGCGCGACGGACCCTGGAGCGCGCCGTGCTCCTGTCAGGCAACAGCGTTGAATCGCGATCGGCGCTTGCGGCAGCACTGGCGAGCGGCGGCGACGCGACCGAGGCGCGGACACTGCTGGCCGCGCTCGAGCGCGAGGCGAGTGACGGGTACGTGTCTGGGTTGGCACTGGCGCAAGTTCACGTTGCACTTGGAGAGATGGAGGCGGCGATGTCTGCGCTCGACCGTGCTGTTGCTGATCGGGCCGCAGGACTACCATTCCTTGCTATGCGCCCGTCGTTTCAGGCGTTACGCGCGCATCCGCGGTACGCCCGACTTGTTGACGCTGTGAACGGATA
>JAYSVL010000088.1:0-2582 GCA_043718595.1 Gemmatimonadaceae bacterium | reverse complement strand
GATCAAAGTCCTCAAACGCGTCGCCTACGGCTATCGCGATGATGCGTACTTCTTCCTCAAAATCCGCGCAGCGTTTCCCGGAATTCCCGGATGAACCTGTTGTTGATTGAGAAACCGCAAACGCTTTTTTGTTGGTTGAGCAAGCCACAATCGTTCTCGTTGTTGTTTCATTCGCGAGTTTTCGCGCAATTCGCGGCCCGCAGTCGTTCGCGCAATTCGCGGCCCGCAGTTCTTCGTGCAATTCGCGGCCCGCTGTTCGTTGTTAGGCGGTCGGCGGCTAGTGATTCGTGGCTATCCGAACCTCGCGCGTACCCGCAGGTACTGGCACCGTTTGCTCCGCGCCACCAGGCCATCGCACCCACACGGCCGTTGGCACGCCGGACAATCCAAACACCTGCACGGCGCCGTTCTGCGACCAATAACCAGCGGCCGTCTGTACTTCTCGAACGGGCCCGCGCGTCGCGCCGTACACGATGCGCAACTGCACACCGACGCCATCAGGGTTGCTCGCCGGTCCCTGCACTCGCACTCGTAACCCTGGCTTGGCGGCACGATTCGTAAACAACCGCGTCGCGGCACCGTTCTGCGACACGACCAGATCCAATCGACCATCACCGTCGAAATCCGAGTACGCTGCGCCGCGCTGGTCGCCATACACGAGCAAACCGGAACGCTGCCCCGGCACTGGCGCTAACCCTCCAGCCCCGTCACCACGCAGCAGCAAACTGCGCCCCTGATCGTGTCGTGGCGCGCCAATAACCGTCGGGAAAAAGTTCTGCGCCAGAAACACATCCTCGTGGCCATCGCCGTCGAAGTCCGCGATCGACACACCGTGCGCCGGTGCCCATTGCGCTTCCATCGGTAGCGCGACCGCGTCGAAGTGATCGCCGCGATTGATGAACAGCATGTGATCAAGCGTTCGGATCGCAAGACGCTGCGTCGGCGCTGCGCCGACGACGAGCTCCACCGACGCGTCCGCATACGCAGTGAAATTGTTCACGCGACTGACTACATCGCGCACGGCCATGCGCACGCGTGCATAACTGTTCAGCGGCGACAGCCCACCAACACGCGCATCGGCTTGTCCAAGCAGCATCTCCACTTCACCTCCGGCGCCAAACGCACCGTACGTCAGCGTGAGCGGACGTGTGCTGTCGACGGCCACACCGGTATTGCGCCCCCAACTCGTCGCCACCAGATCCATCCGGCCATCACCGTTCAAATCACCAGCGGCCACGCCATTCCATTCACTCGTCCACCGCGCGAGCCCCCATGCATCGGCCGCATGCTGCAACCGACCGTGACCGTCGTTGAGCAACAACACGAGCGAACCCCAGTCCCGCGAGAGCACCAGGTCGGCGTGCCCGTCACTATTGATGTCGGCAAACGTCGCCGACGTCACCATGCCGATGTTGCGCAAGACGGCGACGTTCGCCGTATCAATAACAAACGCGCCGTTCACATTGCGAAACAACCCGGACGACGCCGGGTTCGGATATCCGAGCGGAATGGCGCGTGACCCAACAAAGAGATCGAGCGCGCCATCATTGTCATAGTCACCAACGGCGAGTGGGCCGGTCGACGAGGCGTGCGATCCAACGGCCTCGGACGCTGTTAACGCCAGTGCGCCGCGCCGCACATCAATGCGCACTGCGGCCGGTTGCGCGATACGCTCGGCATCACTGCGCAACTGCCATGTGGCAACACCGGCGAGCAGCGACGTTGTCCCGTTCGTCGTCATGCCAATGATCGACGTCAGGTCCGACGTTGCAACCGGTCCGCGTTGAGGCACGGGGACGAGCGTGCCCGCGCGGTTGTGAAACACCGCGACCCGCCCACCCTTGCCAGTGCCAATGATCAAGTCGTCCGCGCCATCACGATCAACATCGTACCACGACACGCCCGGCCCCAACTGCGAGAGCGCGTGCGGCAGAAGATACTGTCGATCCCAGTCGTCGAACGGATCCTCCGTATGCACATGCCCTCGCAACTGCGTCGTCGCGTCAACAAACAGCGTGGTGTCTCCACTTGCCGTCGCAGAAGCCGCCGTGTATTTCGCCATCGCCGTGCGTTGCGAAATCTCGTACTCACGATTCGCGCGGACATGCGGAACAGTGGTGCGGCGGCCATCGCGCCAGGTGACGACGATATTCGCTGAGTCCGATACGCCCATCGCAAACGACATCGTGTAGTCGGAGTGCGATAGATAGAGTCCGCCAACCACGACCTCGTGCGTCTGCGTGGCTATCGCCCCACCCGTCAGCGTCGCCTTTGCACCTACGGCCATCGTGTTCGGCGCCTCACCGCGCAAACGCACCGCGACACGCGCCGCCGTCGCGTCGTTCCGCATCACGGCAGCCGGCGCACCAAGTCGATTGATCACCACATCGAGATCGCCGTCGCCGTCCAGGTCGGCGCTTGCGATGCCATGTGAGATATCCTCTTCAGTGCCAAACCGCCACGACGTGCTCGCGTCTGCAAAGGTCAAGTCACCGCGATTACGAAACGCGACGTTGCGCAGTGTAAGCGCCGGAAATTCCCAGCGGATTTTTTGCCACGGCACGCTCGTCAAGCGGTTCTGC
>JAYSVL010000087.1:0-2589 GCA_043718595.1 Gemmatimonadaceae bacterium | reverse complement strand
TCAGGCGCCGCGGGATGGGCGTTCGTCATTCTCAACGTCTCCGCCTCCGATCGGCCCGTGCGGTTGTTCGGACAGATGGTGTCCGCCGACTACTTCAGCGTGCTGGGTGTACCACCGGCACTTGGCCGTGTGTTTGTACCGGCAGAAGACGAGGGACGCGGCGCGCATCCCGTCGCCGTGCTCAGCGACGCTGCATGGAAGAATCTGTTCGCCGCCGACCCGCGTGTTGTTGGCCGCACGCTATTGGTGAACGGAAAGAAAGTGGAAGTGATTGGTGTGACCGCGCCAGACTTTCGTGGCGCGCTGCCGATCGCGGCGCCGGCGCTCTACATGCCGCTCATGCAACTTGCACAGTTGCGCCCGGGGTCGGAGAGCGACTTCGAGACCCGCCGCAACAACTATATGAACATCGTCGCGCGACTGCGTCCCGGCGTGACGCTCGCTCAAGCGAATGCGCGCATGACGTCATTGATGACCGAGCTGCGCGCCGAGTTCCCCGATGATTACAAGGACAACGGCATCAATCTGGTGCCGCAAACGCAGGCGGGTATTCATCCAATCATGCGAAAGGCGCAACTGGGCCTGTCTGCCGTGGTGATGATTGTGGTGGGGTTACTGTTGCTCATTGCCTGCGTCAACGTGGCCAACTTGTTCCTCGCGAGAGCGAGCGATCGTGCACGCGAGATGGCGATTCGCCTGTCGCTTGGCGCGCGACGTGCCGTGCTGATCCGCCAACTCATGGTGGAGAGTCTCGCGTTCTCACTGCTCGCCGGTGCGGCGGGTGTACTGATTGCGTTCTGGACCATCAGTCTCGCCAACAGGATCACACTGCCCATCGATCTCGACGTGCGTCCTGAGTTGCGCTTGAGCCCACTCGTGCTCGGCTTTTCGCTCGGGGTGACCGTGCTCACCGGTGTGCTGTTTGGATTGGCCCCGGCGCTGCAGGCAACGCGTCCACTACTCATTCCGGCACTCAAGGGCGAGGCAGCAGCCGGTGGTTCACGCTCGCGCGTCAGTCGTGTGCTGGTCGTGGCGCAGATGGCGCTGTCCATCGTGCTGCTCGTGGGCGCGGGGTTGTTCGTCATGAACCTTCGTAGTGCGACGATGATCGACAAAGGATTCACCAGCGATCATCTGCTCATCGGCGAGGTCGATCCTGGGCTGCAAGGCTACACGCGCGCGGCCACCGAGGACTTTTATCGTCGGCTCACCGAACGACTCACTGCTATGCCATCGGTGCGCGCAGTTGGTTTTGTTGACCAGTTGCCGCTCAGTCTAGGTGGCAGCGACAGCGGCGTGGAGATTCCAGGATATGCAGCGGGCGCGAACGAGAACATGTCCATTCAGTACGCGATCGCCAGTCCCAACTATTTCAGGGCGATGGGCGTCAACCTCGTGCGGGGACGCGAATACACGGCGAAGGACGACAGCGCAGCGGTACGCGTACTGGTGGTTAATCAGCGATTTGTCGATCGTTTCTGGCCCGGTCAGGATGGTTTGGGCAAGACCGTTAAGTCGGGTCGCAATCTCTACACAGTGATCGGTGTCGTTCCAACCGGCAAGTACAAGAGCCTCGGCGAAGACCCGATGGCGCACATGTGGTTTGCCCAGGCACAGCGATGGAATTCTGGCATGGCGGTGCTCGTCCGCACCACTGGTGATCCGAGCGCGTTTGTCGGCACGTTGCGCAGTGAAGTCGCAGCGCTCGACGCCAATCTGCCGCTGGCCAACGTGCGAACCATGGACAACCACCTCGGCATTTCGCTCTTGCCGGCGCGTTTGACTGGCGCGGCACTCGGCGTGTTTGGTGTGCTGGGACTGCTGCTCGCGTCGGTCGGCATGTACGGGGTGATGGCGTATTCCGTCGCACAGCGCGGACGCGAAATTGGGATTCGCATGGCGATCGGGGCGACCAGCGGCGAGGTGATTCGCCTGATAATGCGACAGGGGCTGACGATGGTGGTGATCGGCACGATGATCGGGCTTGCTGGTGCGCTTGCCGCATCGCGGTTGCTGGCCGGTATCTTGTATGGCGACAACCCGATCAACCCGCTGACGTTCGCCGTGGTGCCGCTGGTGCTCATCTCCGTCGCGGCCGCAGCAACGTTTGTTCCGGCGCGACGCGCGGCGGCGGTTGACCCGGCGATCACCCTTCGGTCGGACTGAGATGGACATTGTTCGTGCACCACAGAAAAAGACGAAACGCAACGTACTTATCGGTGCGGGCGTGTTTGCTGTTGTCGCAGTCACCGCGTGGACGCTCACACTCGATCCCGCATCGCAAACCATCGAACGCTCCGCAGTGCTCATCGACAGCGTGCGACAAGGCGACGTGGTGCGTGAAGTGCGCGGCCCCGGTACGCTGGTGCCCGAACAGATTCGCTGGATCACCGCCCAGGCCAGTGCGCGTGTGGAGCGACTTGCGTCGGAATCGGGACGGAAGGTTGCCGCCGGTGACCTGTTGCTCGAACTGAGCAATCCCGATCTGCAGATTCAGACGATGCAAGCCGAGCAACAGGTGCGGCAAGCGCAGATGGCGTTGCTCAACTTGCGAACGACATTACGCAGTCAGTTACTCACGCAACAAGG
>JAYSVL010000086.1:0-2592 GCA_043718595.1 Gemmatimonadaceae bacterium | reverse complement strand
GGGCGTTGGGATATACGGTCGATGTGATCGAGGTGACGTGGGGCGATGCGGCACCCACAGATCGTATTGAAGCGGCGTTGCTCGCCGATTCGGAGCACGAGTACCAGGGCGTGTTGATCGTGCACAACGAGACGGCAACCGGTGTCACGAGTGACATTGGCGCGATCCGCGCGGCGATCAATCGGGCGAACCATCCCGCGTTGCTCTTTGTCGACGGTGTCAGTTCGATTGCCAGTCTTGAGTTTCAGTTTGATCGCTGGGGTGTGGATGTCGCGCTCACCGGATCGCAGAAAGGCTTCATGTTGCCGGGCGGACTTGGCATCGTGGCCCTGAGCGAAAAAGCGATGGCACGGCTCGATGAAGCGCGCTCACCACGCGCCTACTTCGACCTGCGCCCGATGCGCGACCAGAATGCGCGCGGGTACTTCCCGTCAACGCCAGCGATGTCGTTGTTGTTTGGACTCGATGAGTCGTTGACGATGTTGCTGGAAGAAGGCATGCCCAACGTCGCGGCCCGGCATCATCGGCTGGCCAACGGTGTGCGCGCCGCCGTCGCGGTGTGGGGCCTTCGCCAGTGTGCGCGACAGCCGGAGATTGCATCTGATACGGTGACGGCCGTTGTCGTGCCCGAAGGTGTCGACTCGGCGCGCATCATCGACATTGCGTTTAAACGCTATGATATCTCCCTCGGCGCCGGACTCGCCGAACTCGCCGGCAAAGTATTTCGCATCGGCCACCTCGGTGACATGAACGCACTCACGCTGGCCGGCGCCCTGGCCGGTGTCGAGATGGCGCTGCTTGATGCCGATGTCCCGGTTCGGCTCGGTGCGGGTGTTGGTGCGGCCTTGGCACAATGGCGTATCAGCGCGTGAGCACCGCGCACACCCCAGGTACGGACGCACCGATTGTGGTGGTGACGCGCAAACTGCCGGCCCCCATTGAGGCAGAGATCGCGGCCCGCTACAACGCCCGGCTCAATCGCACTGATATCGCGATGTCCGGTGAACAATTGTCGGCGGCGTTTCGCGAGGCCGACGTGGTGTGCTGCACGCTCACCGACAAGGTACGCGCCGAACAGTTTGCGGGCGGTGGTATTCGCACCCGGTTGATCGCCAACTTTGGCGTGGGTGTCAATCATATCGATCTCGACGCGGCACGCCGGGCGGGTATCACGGTGACGAACACGCCGGACGTGCTCACCGACGACACGGCCGATCTCGCGATCGCACTCATCCTTATGAGTATGCGCCGTCTGGGCGAAGGTGAACGTCATTTGCGCACGGGCGCGTGGTCGGGCTGGCGTCCCACACACATGCTCGGACGCAGCGTGCACGGCAAAACACTCGGCATCATTGGTTACGGTCGCATCGGTCGCGCCGTGGCGCGTCGGGCCGAGAGCGCGTTCGGGATGCGCGTGATCTGGTACGCGCCGCGCGATCCGCGCATCGATGATACCTCGGCCGGTCCGCCAGGCGCGACGCGAGTGTCGTCAATTGAGGAGCTACTGCGCCACTCCGACATTGTGTCGCTGCACTGTCCGGGCACGCCCGACACGAAGGGGCTGATCGACGCCGAGCGATTGCGCATGATGCAGGCCGGGGCGTTTCTGATTAACACGGCGCGCGGTGACATTGTCGATGAGCGAGCGCTTGCTGCCGCATTACGCGATCGCACCATCGCCGGCGCGGGGCTTGATGTGTACGAGTTTGAACCCTCAGTGGTAGCCGACCTGAAGGAGATGGAGAACGTCGTGTTGCTGCCGCATCTGGGCAGCGCGACGATTGAAACGCGTACGGCGATGGGTGAGCGCGCGCTGGCGAATATCGCAGCGTTTGTTGCCGGACAGGTGCCACCCGACGCGGTGGTTCGGCCGTAGCGGCCGCTGGTACATGCGATGATTCATGTGGGATTGCCAGACGGCGCCTTTGATCACCCGCCGCAACCGCAGCGCGTTGGTTCGCTCGAACACTACCGCCAAGTCGCGTCACGGTTTTTGTCACACGTGCATGATCTGGTGGTGTGTCTGCCGCCCGGGTATCACGACGAACCCACGCGGTCGTATCCGGTGCTCTATTTGCATGACGGGCAAAACGTCTTTGACGATTTGCCGATGTCGCCTTTTGGTGTGCAATGGGGTGTGGACACGACAGCGCGGGCGCTCATGCATGCCAACGTGATTGAGCCGATCATCCTCGTCGCCATCGGCAATGCTGGACGCGATCGTATCGACGAGTACACGCCAACGCGTGATTCTGCGCACGATACGGGTGGCCACGCCGATCAGTACGGACAGATGCTGGTGTACGAGATCAAGCCGTTCATTGACAACACCTACCGCACGCGACGAAGTGCGCGCGACACGGGGCTCGCCGGCAGTTCGTTGGGTGGATTGCTGACGTTGCATCTGGGGCTGTCACATGCAGGCATCTTCGGCAAGCTGGCGTTGCTGTCGCCATCGGTGTGGTGGGATGACCGCTGGATTGTGCGGCAACTTGGTGCCGATGCGTCGCGTCGTCCGTCGCTCAAAATCTGGCTTGATGTGGGTACCGGTGAAAAGCGCATGCTCAAGGGTGCGCAGCTCTTGTACAAAAT
>JAYSVL010000085.1:0-2605 GCA_043718595.1 Gemmatimonadaceae bacterium | reverse complement strand
ACGTTCGGCCGCCACAATCGAGCAGCGCATGCGATCTCGGGCATTGACGTTCGCCAGTTGCGACGCGTCACCAGCTGCGGCAGCGCGAAGTGCGCGCTGGGCAACAAAACAGGGCTGCCAAATGCCAAGTCCGGCGTTCTGGAAGCCGCTGCCGTTGACGAGGTGTCCGCCACGCTGGAACTCACCGATTGCTTCAATGCTGAGGTCCTTGAAGAGTGTCAGTGTGAGCGACGGATTGATGATTTGTGTGGGGAACGTTGCGCCGAGAAACTGATTCGTATCGACGATAGCGGTCGCGAAGTCGTTTGGGTTGCGAACCTTGACGCCAATGTAGGCCGGCAGGGGCAGCCCTTCTTGCACGTAGCTGCGTGACAGCGCGTCAATGGTCAGCACACGTCCTCCAAGATCAACCGCTTCACCTTTCACGCGCGTGTACTGCAACCGTGCGTCCAACCGTGACCAGCTGGTGGGCGAGACCGCGGCGGTGAGTTGTGCTTCGATGCCGCTGTTCTTGATCCGCCCGACGTTCTCTGGCTGATTGGTGGAGAAACCCTGCGACGGTGGATACGCGACGTTGATGATCGCGTCATCCGTGCGGGCACTGAAGTAGGTGAAGACGGCACCCAAGCGACCACCCCACAGTCCGGCGTCGAAGCCGAACTCACTTTCACGCGTGCGTTCCGGACCAAGATTTGGGTTACCAAGCTGACCGGGTGTGAAGCCTGACAAACCGCCCTCGGCGGCAATCGGATTCCATGATCGCGTGGCGTCAAATGCGCCGGGCGCTTTCCCTGCCTCGCCAACAGCAGCGCGGAACTTAAATGTTTCGATCACACTTGCCGGCCAGAACGATTCATCAGAGAGCACATAGGACAGGCTCACCTTCGGATACGTTTGCAGTCCAAAGCTTGAGCCGAACGCGGAGTTACCGTCGACGCGAGCGCCTGCGGTAACGAACAGTCGATCGCGCCAGCCGAGCATCTGTTGCGCAAAGAAGCCGGCGTTGATTACACGCTGCTGACTGACGTCGGTGATTTGCCGAATCGACGCCGACACCAGCGTTGGTGTTCCTGGGCCGGCAAAGTTGTCGCCTTGCAGATCGGTCGAGTTGAGTCGGCTGTCAAACAGCTGCCCGCCGAACGATGTCGAGCCGGAGAAACGTGAGCCGTAGTTCTGCTTCCAGCTCGTCGCATAGTCCACGGTAATGAGCTGACGATTCCAGAGCGTCTGGAAATACTGCCCCGTAGGTGTGCGCGGATAACCAAACGGATTGACCGTGCGCTGATCGTTGTTGTTATAGTCGATGCCGACCGCGATGCGGTTGGAGAGTTGTTCGGTGGGATTCCACGTGGCCGTCCCGCCAACGATGAAGTGGTCACCAGCGATGGAGTTCGCCTTCGAAAACATCGTATCGTTGACAACACAAGCGATCGTGGTGTTGCTGCAACCAACTCCACGAAAGTTGGAACCCGGTCCGCGCGAAACGTTGAGCAAAAACGCGTCGGCGCTATTGCCATCAGAAATCATTGCTGTCGCACGACGCTGCCATGACGTGTTGAGCGCCATGGTGATTGTTTTGCTCGGCGTGAATCCGAGGTTGCCACGCAGTCCACCGGTTTTGTTTTGTCCGACGCGAACGACTCCGTACTCGTTCTCGAGGTTGCCGGAAATGGCGTAGTTGATGCCACTGCCCGAGCCGCGCACGCCGAGGTTGTAACGGCCGATCGTGCCGTTCTGGAGCCATGTTCCGCTGGCCGGGCAGGTCGCATCTTCAAAGGCCACACCGTTTGCATCGACCATGTTGGGACCGCGGCACTGGCGAATGAACATGCGAGTGGGATCAGTGCGCGGGCCGAAATCGCCCATGCTGTTCACGCCACCGCTTGCTTCGAGGGTCCACACTGCCGGTCCTTCCCGCCCGCGCTTGGTAAAAATCTGGATGACGCCGCCTGACGCTTCTGTTCCATAGAGTGTGGTTGCGGCGGGACCCTTCACCACCTCCACACGCTCAATGTCGGACGCGGCGATGTCATTGAGCGGGGACACGGACTGACGGGACGACACCCCGGTGGGTGAATTGCCGTTGAAGATCCGGATGCCATCGACGTAGATGAGCGGCCGATTTCCCTGGGTGATCGAATTCACACCACGAAGGCGAATGGTGCCACCGGCCCCCGGGCCACCGCTATTGGCCAGCACGGTTACTCCAGTGGAACGTCCCTGCAAAATCTGCTGCGTGTTGGCCACCGCGCCGCGCTCGAAGTCGGCGCTTGATACGGTGGTGACCGCGTTGCCGACCTCTTTCTTACGCTCCTCACCTGTCGCCGTCACCACCACGCCGGCTAGTGAGACGCTGCTCTTGACGAGCGAGAAATCGACCGTCAGCGACGCGCCGGCGGCCAGCGAAATGGGCCGCGACTGCACCTGATAGCCAATGCGCCGCACGGTGATGGTGAGCGCACCGGCCGGGATGTTGGCGAGGGTGAATCTCCCGTCGTCGGTGGTGCTGCGGCCGAACGGTGTCCCGGCGACGCTTACCTGCGCGGCGGTCACCGGCTGTTTGTTGTCGGCGTCGAGAACCCGTCCAACAATGGTGCCGGTGGAT
>JAYSVL010000084.1:0-7655 GCA_043718595.1 Gemmatimonadaceae bacterium | reverse complement strand
CGAAGGTGAAATCCCCTCAAGGATGGCACGGAGTGGCTACGCGCCGTGGCCGCTTTTCAGGCGTTCTTTACTGGCCGCATTTGGGTGTTCGGTGACAGCTACACGGAGGAAGCTGGCTGCTTTGGCGCGATCTCAATCACCGCTGGTTGCAGATTGATTGCGCCGAGTGCCCCTTGCGCGCTGAGGGTCGCAATAGCCGATCGCACATAGGGGAACAACGCCCGCACACCAATCGTCCGCGCGAATTCGAACACCTGTTGGTCCTCAACGCCAGAGGGTCGATTGACCAACATCCTGTACGCCACCTGGCACTCTACTGTGACCGGTGCACCCGTTGCCGTGACCTGCGCATGCAGGAATACTGCCAAATTTCCGTCGGGCACCCACTCAAACTTCGCGCGAAGTGTCGCTTTGACGGACAGGTTGACGTCGTCTGCATCGACACGCAATTGAGCATCCTTCTCGTCATATCGAGCCATCACCTGGCTCACTCCGCCGTGACTCCATGGCGCCCTCGAAACACTAAGCTCAAACTCTGGAAGCACCCATGTGCCAACGGGAAAGCTCGCGACGCCCGTCCGCTTCGTGGTACGCCTGTCCGCTTTTGTGCTCATGTGCGCGTAAACCACGACGCGAACTCAACATCGGCTGACATCGGCGCCTGGAACGCCGCGTTAGGTAGGTCGCGTTGCTCGCGAAATTCGTGCTGTGGAATACTGACTCGAATCGAATAGCTATAGGTGGCTTCGGAAACGGGTGAGCGGGCCATCGCATCAAGAATGTTCCACCAGCGCGGCAGCTCGTGAAGAAGGAAATCGTGTTCCTCTGGAATCAGCTCCACGCGTACGACACCACCGAGGGCCTTTAGCAGGGCCTCGAGCGACGAGCAGCGCATATTGCTTGACGCGCTTTCGTGCCTTGCAACCGCGGGCTGTGCTGTGTTCGCTTCCTCGGCGAGGGATTTCTGCGTTAGTCCTCGATAACGCCGTAAGCGAATCAATTGCTGAGCAATCTCGCCGGCCACGTCGCGTTCCAGCGAGTAGCGCAACTCGCTGTCATGACGAAGGCGCGTGGCGAGCTGTGAGGACTTCGGGTCAACGAACTGTGGTTCTGCCCATGAGCTCGTCAAGGCGACAGACGGCTGGTTTTTGTGATGTACGAAATTCTGTGAGCCTTTCGCAACACCTCTGGAAGTCCCCTGCATCTCTTTTGTCCCTCTTCTTGGTGACCGCCAACAAGAACGTGATTCGCTTGCGCAAGGGATCGGCGATGAAATACATACGCCAGTGTCCGGGTTTGCACTTTAGAACGTGAAACTTTGTGATACGGTGATCGCCCGTGCAGGTGCCCGTTAGCTCCTCCAGCATTGGCGACCCAAGCTCGCGGTCCGGCGGGACACCGGCAGCCGCGAGCGCGTTGAGTTCGCGCCGCACGTGCCTGAGTTCCGCCGACGACTCACGCACGACTTCATCGGTGACAACGAAACCCTTCTGCTCATCCGGACGACGCACGATCTCTACCAGCTCCCAGCCAGTCGCGCCGTCCAAGTCTTGCGACATACTCTATACGTTATGACGAAGGAAAGATCCCACGGGTTACAGCTCAGGGGCAAGAGGGGACCAACAAGTTCGGCGCACCAAGCTGTTGCCAGCAAGTCGCGCGCGCCCGAATTGTCCAGCAGCACCACGCTGATGCCCTAACAACATCACTGGTCGGCTGGTGCGCGGACAGCGCGATCGGTACCTTCTGTCGGGTTGCCGTGCATGTTTCGCTCGGTCACCGTCCGCGCCCATAGCTCAATTGGATAGAGCATCTGACTTCGGATCAGAAGGTTGTAGGTTCGAGCCCTACTGGGCGCATCTCCAAAACCCGTTGCCCCTTCTTTGGGAAGGACCGCTGCGTTGCCGCTCCCCCGCGGCGCTTGCCGTCAGTTGGCGATTGGCCACATGCGCAGCATGACGACACCATGCGACGGCACCGTCGCCGCATAGCTGTTGTCCACCGACGCCGAATCGGTGTGCGCCCATAAATCACGCACGCGTGCCTTTTTGGTTTTGAGACCGACGCGTCCAAAGTCGGCAGTGATCGTCGTTGCGACTGACGCACGATTGAAGAGCAGCACGGCGCGCGACCCGTCAGCCAGCGGTTTCACCCACACTTGCAGTTCGCTCGGCGATGCCTGCACGATCGTTGCCTGAATCCCCAGCGAATCCTGATCAACGGCGATCACTTCCCTGTTGAGCAGAATCTCGCGCGTCTCCGTGGCAACGCGTGACGAATCCATCATCGTGCGCACGTCGTTGCCGGCAATGAGTGGAGCCGCCATCATCGCCCACAGACTGAAATGCGCGCGATACTCGGTGCGCGTCATGCCGCCGTTGCCGACTTCAAGCATGTCGGGGTCGTTCCAGCTGCCGGGTTTTGCGGCATGCCAATACTGCATGTTGAGGTCGACAAGCGTGAGCACGCTGCTCCAGCGATCGGCGATGTCACCGGTTGTACGCCACAAGTTGCCTACGCCGGCAGCCCATTCCCACGGACGATTCGTACCCCATTCGCAGATGCTGTAAACAATCTTGCGGCCAGAGTTGTTGAGCGCATCGCGAAACTTCGTGTACTGCGTTTGTGCGTCGAGCCCCTCCGAATTGCACCAGTCGATCTTGACGTAGTCGACACCCCACGCGGCGTAGGTCTTGGCATCGATGGCCTCGAAGCCATAACTACCCGGTCGCCCTTCACACGTCTTGCGGCCCGCGTCCGTGTAGATCCCAAACTTGAGCCCTTTGCTGTGCACGTAATCGGCGAGCGATTTCATGCCACCAGGAAATCGAACAGAGTCAACGACAATGACGCCTTGCGTTGTGCGCGCTACCTGCCAGCAATCATCGATCGTGACGTACTGATAGCCAGCCTCGCGCATGCCGTTCGCGCTAATCGCGTCGGCCACTTCGCGGATGAGTTTATCGCTGACATTGCAGCCAAACTTGTTCCAGCTGTTCCAGCCCATTGGAGGCGTGCGTGCCAATCCGTTATCCGCGCGCATTGTGGCTGCGGGCAAGTCAGCCGAACGTGCGGCGACTGCAATCGCAGTCATCAGGCATACCGCACTAACTGCGGCGATCTTGCGCAACGATGCTCGCATACCGAATGACCTCTCTCCGTGAAGTGGCGCGAATCCTGTGCGTGCGGGGTACGCGACAGTGCGACACCCTCTGAACCGCTCGTGTACGTGCTACAGTGCGCGACGCGCCCACAAGAGACGCTGGACGACGTTTACGCAGACCAGACTGCCCATCGTCCAGAACAATACGACTCGCCACACGGGCAGCGCGAGGAACAGCGAAAACAGCACGACTGTCTCTGTCCCAGCGATCAGCGCCGGTGGCATGGTGATCGTGGTGAGCTCGCCGCTCGCTGGCGCACCCGCCTGTCGTTGCTCGAGGATGGCGGAGAGATACAGCCACGACGCCGTGTTGACAAAGTAGGTGGCCTGCAGGAAGACCGCCGCGACGAGCAATGCCTCGCTGTGAGTATACATCGCAAGGGCAAGCGGGATGGCGGCGTAGACAACGGTATCGAGCATGATGTCGAGGTAACCGCCGAAATCGCTTTGCAGATTGTGCACGCGCGCGTGAGTGCCGTCGAGGCCATCAAGCGTGCGGTTGACAAGCCAAGCAGTGAGGGCCAGCCCATCACGACCGACATACGCCGCCACTGCGGCGCCGACGCCGAACAGGAACGCCAGCAAGGAAATTGTTGTCGGCGAGACCGACGGTCCGATGCGTCGGGCAATCGGCGCGAGCCATCGGTCCTTTAGCAGTCGGAGGACGTGATCAAACACGCGGCTGCACCGTGTCCTGCGCGGTCACGACATGCACGCGAGCGCGGTCCACATGCACGTGCACCGTATCACCGACGGCAGGACTCGCTCCAGCGTTGGCGGTCGCGTTCGGCGTCGTCATCACGTCGTGCGCGCCGATGCGTACGCAAACGAGAGTGCCGCCGAGCCGCTCGTGTATCGCTCGCACCACGCCTTCGCGCGTGACATCGCTTGTGGTTGTTGTGATGTGAAACGCATCGGCGCGCGACACCAGTGCCGCAGCACCGGCGGGACAGTCCGATGCGAACGTCCCCACATCGGACACGAATACGCCCGCGCCGTTTGACACGCCGTGAACGATGTTGGGAAGCCCAAGAAAGCGTGCGACGGCAAGTGACGCTGGCCGAGCGAGGAGCACGGGCGCCGGTGCATGTTGCGCGATTGCGCCGTTAAGCAGCACCGCGATGGAATCGGCGAGGACGACGGCTTCATCGATATCATGTGTCACAACAATCACCGCCGGTCGCGAGTTGTCGGCGAGTAGTTCGAGCACGGCTTCACGCACATCAGCGCGCAACTCCGGATCGAGCGCGGCAAAGGGTTCATCGAGGAGGAGCACGGCGGGCGCTGCGGCCAGCGCACGTGCGAGGGCGACGCGATGTTTCTGGCCACCACTTAACGATGCAGGCATGCGCGCGGCAAACGGCGTCATGCGAATACGTTCGAGCAACAATTGTGCGTGCAATCGTGCATCGCGTCTTGAGGCACCGCGAACTTCGAGCGGAAAGCCGATGTTGTCCTGCACCGACATGTGCGGAAACAATGTCGGCGTTTGATGGAGGTAGACGACGCTCCGCTGTTCCGGTGGTCGCTGCGTGACGTCGACGCCGCTCACGAACACGTGGCCGCTGAGCATTGCGTCGAGCCCGGCGATTGCGCGCAACACGGACGTTTTGCCAACACCAGACGGCCCGAGTAACGCGAGTCGCTCTCCTGCACCGACGCGCAGGTTGATTCTCTGCAATCCGCGTCGTTGACCAAACGCGATGTCGGCGTCACGCAGCGTGAGTCCGGCTAGCCCGGCGCCGTTTGTGTCGTGCTCGTCACGCGTGTGCGCGTTCACGTGACTGCTCCGGTGCGTCTCACACCGCGTTGCAGCAGGCTGAGTGCCAAGGCCGGCGGTATCGTGAGCACGATCGCCGCCGCGGCGCCGAGTCGGTCGTCGCCTGCACGAACGAAGGCCAGCAACTCGACAGGCAGCGTGCGCACCGCACCGCCTCCTACGAGCAGCGTCAGTGCTAACTGTCCCCAGGAAACGAGCGCGCCGAGTAGCAGTGCTTCGCGCAATCGTGGCAGGAGCGCGGGCCATGTGACGCGGGCAAAACACTGCCAGGCCGTTGCACCCAGTGTTCGCGCTTCGTCTTCCACGGAGAGATCGTATGCGCCAAGCACGCCGAGAAAGTAGAGTGTGAGGTAGCCCGCTGCGGGCACGAGATGCGCGAGCGCCACGCCGGTGAGTCCTCCACCGAGATTCACGCGCAGCGCAAGGACCTGCACTCCAACGCCGAGCGCAATCGGTGGTGCGACGACGGGCAGAAACGCGGCGGCGGCAGCCAATCGTCGCACCGATGGCGACGCGCGTACGAGTGCGCGACCTGCGACGAAACCGAACGCGGTCGCCATACACCCAGTGATGACGGCGAGCAGCACACTTGTCACAAACGCGCTCACGATCGTCGGCCCCGTGAGCGCACCGAACAATGATGCTGCGTCGCGATCTGTTGGGAGCAGCGACGGATAGCGCCACGCAGCGCCGGTCGCGCGCACCACGAGCAATAGCACCGGCCCAAGCGTAACGAGTGCGAGCAGCAACAACAGCATTCGCGGCGCACGCTCCTCAGGTTTTGCCACGCTCACGGCGCGGTATCCTCGGCGATGCGGCGTGACCGTTCATGCCAGAGTACAAGCGCACCGGTCATCACCCACGCAATCAGTCCGAGCACATGCGCTTCGCCGCGGTGCGCAAGATTGACGTCCACTGTGCGTTCGTACGTGAGCAGCGAGAGCGGCAACGGATCACTCGGCGCGAGCACGACGGCCATTTCGTACTGGCCGATGAGATACGCGAACGCCGCGATGACCGCGGGCGCGATGCCCCGCCAGAGCAACGGGATGGTGATCCGACGTTCAATCGCGCGTATGCTCGCACCATGTGTCTGCGCCACTTCATTGAGCTGCGTACCCATGGTGGCGAGCACGGCAAGCGCCGTCAGCACGAGAAACGGAAACTCCTTCCAGGCAAATGCCGCGATGAGCGCAACGCCAGTGTGGTCATACACAAGTGCCGGGAAGTCCGCAGGCTGTGCGGTGACTCCTGCCGCATATGTGAGGCGAGAGAGTAGTCCACTCTGGCCGAGCAGTAGCAGAGCGGCGAGTGCGGCAGCGATGTGCGGTACAGCAAGCGATGACGTGGCGATCCACCGTCCGACTACGCTCTGTTGGAGTTGCAGGCTTATATAGATGGCGCCAATGGTGGCGAAACACGTCGCCACCGTTGCCGTGTACAGCGTCCACGACACACTGCGCCATGTTGCGGCGTCCCTCAGCACATTGACGAGACGATCCGGCGCGACTCCGTTGGCACCTGCGCCAGCAACACCGAGTGACGCGGCCATTGAGTAGAGACCACCAACGAGCACGGGCGCCGCAACCAGCATGACGGCGACGTATCCGACGCCGTCGCGTGATTTCACGGAGCAACACGCCGAAACGTCGTGCGCCAGTCGGCTTGCAAGCGCTCGTGATACATTGGTGCGACTTCCGGACGCGCGTATTTCTTGAGCGAGTCCGCCGGTAACGCGTGCGCACTCATGTCAACCGCGTCGAATTTCGCACGCCACTCGGCCGGAAGCCGTGCACGATTCAAGACCGTGCCATCGGCCCAGACGTCCGGCTTTGCCTTCTCGAGTTGTGCGTCCGGTGAAAGGAGAAAATTGGCCACGACCAGCGCACCAGCGGCATTTGGTGCGTTAAATGGAATGCCGACGTAGTGCGCATTGGCGATTGTGCCGTCGCGCAGCAGCAGCGGTCGCGCACTTGGAGGTAACACGCCGAGTTTGATTTTGGTAGCCACTTCACTCTGATTGTTGGACATCGTGAAGTCGATCTCGCCGTTGGCAAAGAGGCGATGCATCGCGGCGACGTCCGGCGGATACGTTTCGCCCTTTCGCCAGAACGATGGCGTCGTGCTGCGAAGCCAGGCAAAGACGGAGTCGCGTCCGCGTGCGTAGCGCGTGGAGTCAAAGCCGTTCTGGAACTGTTCCACGCCACCGGCGCGTGCATACATCAGCGATTTGAGAAGCGTAACGCCGGTGAATCCCTGATCATGCGTGAAGCGACCGGGATGCGTGCGAATCCAGAGGCCAAGTTCGGCGAACGTTCGTGGCGGCGTTGGCGTCCGTACAGAATCGTAAATGAGCGCAAACTGCACCGTGCCCCACGGCGACTCGAACCCTTCAGGATTCTGTTCGAAGTCGCGCATGATGATGGTCGATGTGCTGACATACTGTGCGTTGGGCAGCCGATTCGCCCACGGTCCACTGAGCAACTTCTCCCGTCGCAGTTGACTGAATGTTTCGCCGTTGATCCACATCAAGCTCGCCGAACCCGCCGCGCGACCGGCTTCGCGTTCGGTGACCAATACGTTCACCAGCTCGGCGCCTTGTCCGTCTACCGCGTGCAACGTGATGTCGTATCGCTGTTTCAGTTCGCGACTCACCCACCCGTCAACGTACGCGTTGATCGACTGATCGCCGCGCCACATGCGCCAGAGCAC
>JAYSVL010000083.1:0-7672 GCA_043718595.1 Gemmatimonadaceae bacterium | reverse complement strand
CGCACTCGGGGTGTGGAGTCTTGTTGTCCTGCCACTCGTCGTCGGCGCACTTTCGTCGACGCTTCACTCGTCCAAACGCCGGGAGCGGCCACAGCGATGACTATTCTACGACGTCCCAACCCGATGCGAGTCGCGTGGCTCCTGTTGATCACGCTAGTCCCCGGTGGACCAGCCCGCGGGCAAACATCACCGCTTGCGCCGGTTATCGGACTGTGGAACGCGTCGCGCGACGGGGGTGACGTACTCACGTTCGACGGGGCGAAGTGGATGGGCCAGACGTCGCGCGAGGACGCCGCGCGCAGCGCTCGCGCAATCTTCGGCATGGCCCACGACACTTTTGTGTTGAACGCCACGTCGGTCACCGCCTTCCCGCTCGCCGTGGCGAGTCGCGTTCCTGCCTTCAGCAACGGCACTCTGCGCCTGCAGTTCAAGCTGATAGCCGGTCCCACCGACCAGAGCGCGGGTATCGTGTTCGGTCTGCAGTCGTCGGGCGAGTATCACTTTGTGCGGTACAACACGAAGGACGGCAACCTCGCGCTCTGGCGCTTCGCGAACGGAGACCGCCTCGCCATCGCTAAGGCGGAAGGTTTGCACCAGATCCCACTCGGCACATGGCAGGAGCTGGTGGTAACGATTCGCAATCGCGCCGTCTCGGCGATAATCGTGGGCATTCCGGTGCTCACACTGCAGCACGAATTGCCCGCTGCCACGGTGGGGCGTGTCGGGGTTTGGGCCAAGCGCGATGTTGTTACTGCATTTCGCGCGTTCAGTGCCGCGTCCGATTTGCCGCTGTAAGGTCGGGCCCGCGACTGCGGCACTGCCATTTTAATAGTTCGACGAGACAGCGCGCGTTATGGCGCGAGACCCGGAACGACTCCATAATTCTCAGTGAATCGTTCTGCGGAAGGCGGCACAACACGGAAGCGGAGATCGAAATGGGTGCACACGACGGTACCACAGATGGCGCGTCTGGTGGCGACGCAACGGTCGGGAAAACCGCAAACAGCGCGCATCACAGCCAGTCGCGACCCGCCCCGCCACCCACCGTGCTCGCACCGACAATCAATCGGGGTCAGATTATGGAGACGCTCAAACAGCTTGGCGAGCTCAAGTCGTCCGGAGTGCTCACGGCTGAGGAGTTCGCGGCGAAGCGAAAGGAGTTGCTCGACAAGTTGTAGGTAGGGCGTTACCGGGGTGCGCGCCGCCACGCCAGCACATTGCGGTCGGCGCGTCCCCAGCGATCCAGTGCCAGACACGCCGTATTCACGTCGATACTGGCGTCGCGCTCGCGATCCATGCGTGCGAGTGCGACGCCAAGCGCGCACTGCGCCATCGTCAAGCGCCACCAACTCAACGTCGCGCTGTCGGCGCGACTTTCCACGTCGATCACCTGTCGAAACAGCTGCACAGCCTCAGCGTGACGACCGGCGGACATCGCCGCAATGCCCGAGTGCCAGTCGATCAACGCTACGCGATCTGACGCGAGCGGCTGGGTGGTCGCGCGGGTCGTACACCGCGCGCACCGTGATGTGCGCAAAGATCAACGTGGCACCGAACATTCTTCGCTATTCCTTTCGCGATACGACAAAAGCCACGAACACGCCGCTGCGCGTGCAACCGCGGACCGTGCTCGCCATGTCACCGCAGGGTCCGGGCAGGCTCGGCTTTTACGACAATGGCGGCGGCGACCATTCGTGGGCCACGTGCACCCTGCCGGACATGAGCGAAACGGCGAGCGGCGACGGCGGTGACACACCCTCTGCCAATCGCGTCGCACCATTTCCGCTCCTACCCGCCGGCAACAAATACCTGATGTTCATCAACGACCTATTGGCGACGCACGAGAGTTTCGGCTTGAACAACACCACGTCGCCGCAGTTCGATCCGTGGATTACCAGCACGGCGCTGGCGTTTCTTGATGGTCACCTGAAAGGGTTGGCTCCGGCACGTGCGTACCTCACGTCCTCCAACCTGCAAACCATCAGTAACGGGAAAGCAACACTGACCGCGCGATGATTTCAGGGATAGCGCTCGCGCGCATTAAACAATCATGCCGCTGCAGTCGCGTGTACGGTGACTCCGACTTCCGATGGCTATTCCCACATTCATGTTCACGACGTCGAGTCACTCATACAGCTACCATTCTGCGTCGGATTGTTCGCATCACCCGAACAGGTCGGAATGCGTGCCAACGCGAACGAAGACGATGGCATCGTCGCCGGAGCGATACCAGATCAGCAAGAAGTCCGGTTCGAGATGGCATTCCCAGTGGCCGACATCAGTGCCCGCTTTCGGTCCGCCTTAAGTTGGCTGGTAAATGAAGGAACGAGCACGCACTAATCGTCGCTGTCGAGTAGCGCAAAGAATGCCGCTGTGTCGCTTCCGCGTTTGAGGTTACTCCCGGTCTCCGCGTCGCGCATCGCGTGGAGTGTCGTGGCTCGCGGTTCGACGCGTTTGCTCGTGGCAGCGAATCTCCGCGCGTCCCTTAGTCGTACCACCCCTGCACGTACCACTTCGGCTCCGCTCCTTGCACCGCTTCCCGGTACAGCAGTAACTCGCCCTCGCTCACCACCGCACACCGCCAATAGTCACGCGCAAACGCATCGGCGCGCCACCAATCGCCGCTCAGTCGCTCCGGCCCATCCACCGACGCAAACGCCAAACGCCGGCCACGCCACCAGACCGCGTCAGGGCACCCGTTCGCTTCTTCAACATCTACTCGCTCCGCAGTATCAAGCAATCGCAGTACCGCCGAAATTGATGCCGCAGGTGTGGATGCTGATTCCGTTGATGTGATAGTTGATCTGACCGTTGATGTGACAATCGATGCGCTAGCTGACGGGGACGATACGCTCGGCGCCAACATGGGCACCGGCACGGCACCAAGCCGCATCGCATCCGCACGTTCCCACACACCCGCGGCTTCCGGACGATGCGCATCACCCGCCACCGGGTGCACCACCACATCACCCACGCCGTTGGGATCGAGCACCGCGCGCAGTCGTGTGAATACCGCATCGGCATGCATCGCCGCATCACGCCATGACGGCACCAGCAAATCACCCTGATCCGCCGCCAACGGTGCAGTGGCCGGAATGCTGAGCGTGACACCAATGATCGGGGCCGGAATTGTCCACTGTTCCAGCAACGACCGGTACTGATCAAACAACGGCTCGACGCGTGCGACAGCGCGCGCAGGACGCACTTCACGCGTGATGGTGCGGTGCGGGACTGACAGCAACTCGGGTTGCGGTGCTGCGGTGAACGGTGACGGCAGCGTGGGCGAGACATAACCCATGTCATGATTGGACGTCGCGTTGTCGCTGTTATCAAGCGGCCACTGACGACCGGCGTCGAGCACCAACGTGATCGCGACCGACGCTGCCGCACGACCGTCGTCCACCAACTCACGCACCAGGCGTTCAAGCAACGCCCGCATCACGAACAACACTGGCGCGGTTGTCTCGGCTGGCGCGGGTAACTCGACACTCGCGGTGCGCGACGCTTCCACGCGCACCAGACCTGGTCGGCGTGGATCATCGCCACGTGACAAGCGCCACGCCGTCAGTCCACTCGCACTCCATCGGCGTTCCACATCACCGGCATCAAGTGCTGCCAGTGCGCCCACCGTACGCAAGCCCAGCGCACGCAGGGCGTCACGCAACTCGTCGTCCATCGGCACCAATCCAAGCGGCGCTGGTGCGAGATACGTCGCACATCCACCCACTGGCACAATCGTCACGCTGTCGGTTTGATCTCCTGTCGCACGACGGCGCGTGCGCGGTGCCCACGTCGCCGCGCGTGCAGCGACACACGAATCGGCAATCGACACGCGCGCATCTGGATGCCATGTCTGCGCAAGCGCGAGCAACGCACGAGCGAGTGCGTCTTCTCCTCCAAGCGCGCCAAACCCACTTGCGCCAACCCACCACATCCCCGGTGCACCACTCACTGGGGTCACCTGCGGACTCGCGGCCAGCAACAGCGTCGTCATCGCCAGGATCGCATCGGCGATCGCGTCATCATCCCACAGCTTCACGTCGAGCGATGCACAACAGGCACGTGCTTCTGGCAGTGTCATGCCGGCGCGCACGCCAAGCCGTCCTGCGGCCAGCGACACTACACGCAACCGCTGTCCGTCAGCGAGTGCGCGCGGCAGGGCGTCCCAGTGCGTGTTCGGCGCTGCCAATCTTTCCGGTGCCACCATCCCGCCCCAATCGCGGTGTGTCGCCGACGCCGCGCGATTGTCCACTGGGCGCGCCGAGTACGGTGTCGGTGCGTTCGCGCGCGAGTGTACGACGCGAGTGTCGGCCGTAGTCGGGGTCGGCCGCGCGTCGTCGTCCGCGGTAGTTGGTCCAATCGCGGGTGCGTCGATCGAGATCGCGCTCATGCTCGTGCGCGTGTGCGTGTTCGGCCCCGTGTGTGTACTCGCTTGTGTGTGCGCTCGCATCCGCGTCTCTGCGAGGAAGGGCAGTGCGAGTTGCTGCGCTGTCGCGGGCTGCGCTATCCCGCGCAGCGGAGTTGGTGAGTGATGGGACGTTGGTGGCGTGGACGTCGCCAACGGATGCGCCGAGCCCGCCCCAGGTGAGGGACTGGTTGGCATCAGGGTTGGGTCCACTGCGCGGCGACCAGGCGTGACGCGTTCCTCGCGCCACCCCGCGCCGATCGGGAATCTCGGGATCCGCACACACGCGACGCGCCACGACGACGACACGGTTCACCTCAACAGTTCGGTATGCTCCACCTTTCTCCACGATCACCGAGAACCCACGTGCTGCGTTTTCGCGGGCTGCGTTATCGCGGGCTGCGTTATCGCGGGCTGCGTTTTCGCGTGCCGCGTCGCGCGTCGCGGTACCACGAATGGCATCGCGCGGGACATGGGTGCCGCTCGCATCACGCACGCGTTTCACGACACACGCCTGAATGCGCAAGCGCACGGCACCACCCAGGCGACTGGCCTGCGTGCCATCGGCAATGACGACGAAGGCGGCATCACGCTCGCGCGCGAGTTGCGCCAGACGCACGCCGTTGACGCGCGACAACAGCGGCGCACCATCAAGCACGACCAGGGCGAACACGCCGCTCCGGAGCAGCACATCGGCACACCACGCGCCGCGTTTATGGTCGTGCGGACGGACCATCACCAACCGGGTGCCGAGTCCGGCCCAGGGGTGTGGCGACAGGGTGCGGCGCGCGTCGACCCAGGCCACCCAGCCCCCCTGGCTCAGCACGCGCGTAACGACCTCCCGGAGCAGCGCGGTCTTCCCCGCGCCCATCGCGCCAACAACTTCGGTGATCCGTCCGCGGGGAATACCGCCACCAAGCGCCGCGTCGAGCGGAGCAATGCCGGTGGCCCAGGCCGGGCCTGCCGGTCGCGCGCCCACCACCACCTCGTCCATCTGCGACCGCAGGACACTAAGGGCGTCGGGGGGGAGCGAAAGGGTAGCAAGAGAATGCATGAACCGAATAAACACCGAAAACAGGGATTGCGGAATAGGGTGAAGAAGGAAAGAATAGGGGATCGTGCCGCCGGGACCTGTGGGGTCACACGGTGCGCGGCTAGATCACCAAAGTCGGACATGACATGTTGTTTATTTAAATTGTCATGATATATTAAAATCATGATTCAACGGGTCATTACTTTGCCGCCACAACCCCAAGAAAGCTTCTTCCTGTGGGGCCCACGACAAGTCGGGAAAAGCAGCGTGCTGGCCGATCGGTATCCGGAGGCCCAGCGCATCGACCTGCTCCGGACGGATGACTACCTCCGCTACCTGCAACGGCCGTCGCTGTTACGCGACGAACTTCGCGATGCGACACCAGGCACGCTGACCGTGATTGATGAGGTGCAGAAAGTCCCAGCCCTGTTGGACGAAGTACACGGATTGATTGAGCACCAGCGACTGGTGTTCGCACTCTGTGGATCGAGTGCACGAAAACTGCGACGGGGGCACGCCAACCTGTTGGGAGGTCGCGCTGTCAGGCACGAGCTGTTCGGGTTCGTGTCGACGGAACTTGGTAGCGCGTTCGACCTCGTCCGCGCCGCCAACCACGGCGTCCTGCCTCGGCATTATCTCGCGGAGCGACCGACGCGCATGGTGCGTGCGTATGTGGATGACTATCTCACCGCCGAAGTCGCAGCCGAAGCGCTGGTGCGCAGCGTGCCCTCATTCGCCGGATTCCTCCGCAGCGCGGCGATCGGCGATACCGAGCTGGTGAACTACCAGAACATTGCCCGCGAGTGTGCGGTATCCTCCCCAACCGTCAAGGAGTACTACCAGATTCTTGTCGATACGTTGCTCGGCCGGTTTGTGCCGGCGTTCACGGCGAGACCCAAGCGGCGCGTGATTCAGGCGCCGAAATTCTACTTCGCCGATGTTGGCGTGGTGAATCACCTCGCCCAACGAGGTGTGATGACACCGGGCGGTGAGCTGTTTGGCAAGGCGCTGGAGAACCTGGTCTGCCATGAGCTCAGCGCATTTCGCGAATACCGCGATCGCGCATGGACACTGAGCTACTGGCGCCTGGCAAGTGGCCTTGAGGTTGACTTTGTCATTGGCGATGCGGAGATCGCCATTGAAGTGAAATCATCGCCGAATATTTCCGCCGTGCACCTGAGGGGGCTTGTGGCGTTTGGTGAAGATCACCCGGCGGTGCAGCGGCGCATCATGGTGTGCCTGGAACCGAGGCGGCGCATCACCAAAGAGGGGATTGAGATCGTACCCGTAGGAATTTTTCTCGAGGCGTTGTGGCGTGGCGAGGTGGGATAACAACAGCAATGATGTCGGTCGTGACTACAACAGCAACAACATCTGCGCTGTCATTCCATCCTCGCCGACGCTGCTCTCAACAGCGCATCGGCGACCTCGTCATCCTGATCGCGATACACCCGTGTGCTAAGTCCATATCGGTCGCACAACAAGCAGGATCTGGATCCAACAGGGACAGGCCAGTCGACGATTTCCGGGAGTCGCACACACCTGTTATACCGAACATAAACCGCATCTGCAATGGTGGAGCTACATCAGCAGCCAACGACATCCAAACCCAGCGATCGTGAGGCGGTGCCGAGCGCCCGGTCGTGGGTTGCCATGACGAGTGGTTGTTGCTCCTGGGCGCGCCAGGCAAGCGCCGTGACGAGATGCAGCGCGTCGAGCGTACCCAGTGGTGCGGCAAACGACTCGGACGCGCGCTGGAGGAGCGATCGCGAGAGGTCGACGACGTGTGCCGCTTCGAGGACGCGGTACACGCTGGCCCGACGTGTGGCCAGCTCCTCTGTATTGAGCCGACCCTGGCGCTCCAGCCGGTCGAGCGTGCGTAGGCACTCCACCTCGGTCAGCGCGCTCGCGACCGCGCTCTCCACAGTCGGCCATTCGGCGAGCGCGTTCGGTTCGCCCAGTACCAGTCGCAGGACAACCGACGCATCGAGATAGGCAATCATCGCTCGCTCTGTCGCTCCTCGAGCAGCGCGGCCAGACTGTCGATTGGCCGACCAAGAGGCGGCGGCAGCACCACATCGTGCAGACTGCGCAGCGGTTTTCGTACGGTCATGGCCTCTCCCTCCGTGTGGAATGGCACTAGCGTGAGTTTCCCGCGATAGCCGATTTTTGCGCGGGGGCGGTGGGCGTCAGAGGGCGGTTTTCCCTCTGACGCCTTTTTGTTTGGCCCGTTA
>JAYSVL010000082.1:0-7716 GCA_043718595.1 Gemmatimonadaceae bacterium | reverse complement strand
CTTGACTTGAATGCGCCCTGTCCCAAAGATGCGCTGTCTACATCAGGTAGAGGAGGTGGGCGGTGAGGAATTTCGGCGTGCGAGGCGATCGTTTGGTGCCCATCGTGCGGGTATGACGCGAGCACACGTCCAGCTCACCCTCGACGGTATGGTCGCGGTGCATGCCGTGCGTGCTGTGTGGACGTCGCTCACGGCGGTGGCCGGCGTGATGAGTGCGGACGTTACCATGGCCGGTGTGCGACTGGATGTTGACGGTTCGCTGACTGACGCGACCATTCGTCGCTCACTGGATGAGGCATTGGCTGCGGCCGACGTCCGCATTGTCACGTGCACCATTTCCCGCTCGCGCGCACTGCCTATCGTGTAGCGCCACATTCGATGCGTCGCGCGGGTTTGTACACTGGTGCGTGTCAGCTAAGTTGCGCCACGTAGCACCCGTCCGACCGCTCTGGCGAGGCAGCGTCCCGCGCCGCACCCGCTCGCACAACCCAAGACCTTTGATCGCCGCGCGGCGACAGGCCGACCAGCCTGTCCCGGGGGGGAACCGATGACGCCACCCCAGTCAAAAACAAAGCGGCCGCTCGCGGCCCTCTTGGCGCCTGACATCCTCGAACTGCTCGAGGAGGCGCCCGGCAGCGTCGGGCCGCAGACGGAGGAAATGCATCCGGCCGACCTCGCGGACGTCGCGGAAGCGATGCCGCTGGAGATGGTGCGCGCGTTTCTCGCGGCGTTGTCCAGCGAACGCGCGGCTGAAGTTTTGGAGTACCTCGACGACGATCTGCGCACGCAGGTGCTCGAGGAACTGAGCGCGCGCGAAGCCGCAGAGATCATTGAAGAAATGACGCCGGACGAGCGCGTTGACGCGCTCGACGAACTGGACGATGAAACGGCAGACGAAATCCTCTCGGAGATGGGCGCGGAAGCCCAGGCCGAGACGGAGCGGTTGCTGGAGTACGATCCGTACACCGCCGGCGGCCTGATGACCACCGAGTTTGTCTCGGTGGCGGAGAACCTCACGGTTGAGGAAGCGCTGACATCGGTGCGCGCGATGGCCCGCGCGGGGCGTCGCGAGGCGATGTACACCATCTATACCACGGACACGAACGGCCGATTGCAGGGCGTCTTGTCGCTGCGTGAACTGCTGGCGGCGCCGGAAGGTGCTCGGATCACTGAGGTGGCGTGGAGCGAGGTGGTGAGTGTGCCGCCTGATATGCTGCAGGAAGAGGTGTCGCAAATCATCTCCAACTACGACCTGGTCACGCTGCCTGTCGTTGACGCGGAGCGCCGTTTGCTCGGCGTCGTCACCGTTGACGACGCGATCGATGTCATTCAGGAAGAACAAACCGAGGACGCGCAGAAGTTCGGCGGTATGGAAGCGATCGAAGAGCCGTACATGCAGACGTCGCTGCCGGTGATGATTCGCAAGCGCGCCGGCTGGCTGGCGGTGTTGTTCGTCGGGGAGTTGTTCACGTCGACGGCGATGCAGTACTACGAAGGCTCGCTACAGAAAGCCATCGTACTCAGCCTCTTCATCCCACTGATTATCAGCTCGGGCGGGAATTCTGGGTCGCAAGCCACGTCGCTGATCATCCGTTCGCTCGCGCTCCGCGAAGTGACCGTTCGCGATTGGTGGAAGGTGGCGATGCGCGAGATGCCCTCGGGACTGGCATTGGGTGGGATCCTTGGGCTCATCGGTATCGGTCGCATACTCCTCTGGCAGCTGATGTACGATCACGGCTGGTCTATGGGCGATTTCACCATTGCCGGCATGCACTTTGGTCGAATGTCGCTCGGCTACGACTACGGCGTGTATGTCAATCGGATTGCGCTAACGATCGGCATTTCGGTGGTCGGCGTGGTGACCGTTGGCTCGATCTCCGGATCGATGCTGCCGTTTCTGTTACGCCGCGCTGGCTTTGACCCAGCGAGCGCCTCGGCGCCGGCGGTCGCAACGCTCGTCGACATGGCGGGCATTGTCATCTACTTTAGCGTAGCGTCCATGCTGCTCGGCGGCCTGCTCCTCTGACGCAGCCAGTGCGTGCGACACGTGCGTCGCACAGTGCGGTACAGGCGACGCTGCTCGTCGTATTGAGTGCGTGCTGTTTCGGATCGATTTCTCCGCTGATGGTGTTGGCAACTCGAGACGGTGCGTCGTTGCCTGGCATTCAGGCGTGGCGTTATTGCACTACGGCCGTGCTGTTGCTCGCGGTTGCGTTGTACCGACGTGACACGGTGCGCGCCAACAGCGGAGCGGAGTGGTGGCGACTGCCTACCCTGCTCATTGCCGGCGGCGGTCAGGCCACCGTGGCGACGCTTGCGCTCCTGTCGCTTCGTTGGGTGCCTGCGGCGACGACATCGTTTGTGTTCTACACGTTTCCGGCGTGGGTCGCTTTACTCGCCGCTGTTCGCGGTGTGGAGCCGCTGACGACGACTCGTGTGGCTGCGCTGGCCTGTGCGCTTGCTGGCATCGCCCTGATGGTTGGTGCGCCGAGTGCGGCCAGCGTGAACCCCGTCGGTGTGGCGTGCGCGCTTGTCGCGGCGCTTGTCTATGCGCTCTACATCCCCGTGCTCGGGCAACTGCAGAGTGAACGCAGTGGGCTTGAGGTGTCCCTGGCGATCGCCGTTGGCGGAGCGCTGCTCTTTCTCACGTGGGCGCTGGCGACCGGCACACTTTTCGTGCACATCGATGCGCGGACCTTTGGCGCGAGCGTGCTGCAAGGCGTGCTTTCGGCGGGCGGCTTTGTTGGATTTCTGGCAGGGCTGCGGCGGCTTGGTCCCGTGCGTACGGCGATTACGTCCACGATCGAGCCGTTCTGGACGACGATGCTTGGCGCGCTGGTTCTGGCGCAGCCGGCTGGCACCGGGACGCTGGTTGGCGGACTGGCCATCATGACTGCGGTAATCCTCCTGCAACGGTCTGTCGTGTCGACGGGGCCGTTACATTCGTCTATTGCTGAGAGCGACAACCACGCGGGTCGTCGCGCACCCTGAGGAGATCCATGGCGAAGATCCTGGTCACCGGCGCGGCCGGTTTTATTGGATATCACACGAGTGAGCGATTGCTGGCGCGCGGCGATGAGGTCGTCGGGCTGGATAACGTGAATTCCTACTACGACCCCACCCTCAAGGAAGCGCGATTGGCGCGACTGGCACAACAGCCAGGGTTTCGCTTGTTCCGCATGGAGCTTGGCGATCGCGAGCGTGTGGAACACCTTTTTCGCGACGAGCGCGTAGATCGCGTCATTCATCTCGCGGCGCAGGCCGGTGTGCGCTACTCCCTGACGAATCCGCACGCGTACATCGACAGCAACCTGGTGGGCTTCCTCCATATTCTGGAGGGATGCCGACATCATGGCGTGCAGCATCTCACGTACGCGTCATCGTCGAGCGTGTACGGCGCCAACACGGCGATGCCGTTTTCTGTGCATCAGAACGTCGATCATCCCATCTCGCTGTATGCCGCAACCAAGAAGGCGAACGAGTTGATGGCGCATACGTACAGTCATTTGTATCGCCTGCCAACCACTGGCCTTCGTTTCTTCACCGTGTACGGGCCGTGGGGACGCCCGGACATGGCGATGTTCTTGTTCACGAAAGCCATTCTGGAAGGCAAGCCGATCGACGTCTTCAATCACGGCAAGATGCGACGCGACTTCACCTACATCGACGACATTGTCGAAGGTGTGATTCGCACCAGCGATCACGTGGCCGCGCCCAACGCAGACTGGAACAGCGATGCACCGGATGCTGCCACCAGTCTCGCTCCGTACCGCCTGTACAATATTGGCAACAACAATCCGGTCGAACTGATGCACCTGATTGGCACTATCGAGGCCAACCTCGGGCGCGTGGCCGAGAAACGCATGCTGGACATTCAGCCGGGCGACGTCCCGGCAACGTATGCCAACGTCGACGCGCTCGTGCGCGATGTGGGTTTTGCGCCAAAAACACCGATCGAAGTCGGTGTACGCAACTTCGTCGGCTGGTACAGGGACTACTACGGCATGGGAGACTGACCTCGCTATGAAGATCACGATGATTGGAACGGGCTATGTCGGGCTCGTGTCTGGCGCCTGTTTTGCCGAATTTGGGCCTCAGGTGACATGCGTCGACCTGGACGTTGGCAAGATTGACAGGCTGCGACGCGGCGAAATTCCTATCTATGAGCCGGGGCTTGACGATCTGGTAGCGAAGGGCGTCGCCAGCGGTCGCCTGCACTTCACCACGGATGTGGCAGCGGCCGTGGCGGAGGCAGACGCCGTGTTCATCGCCGTTGGAACGCCGTCGCGCCGTGGAGACGGGCATGCCGACCTGCGCTTTGTTGAAGCTGCGGCGTCCGACATTGCCCGCGCGCTCACCGGATACACGGTCATTGTCACCAAGAGTACGGTGCCGGTCGGAACGGGTCGACGCGTTGCGCAAATCATCCGAGAAACGAATCCGGCGGCCGACTTTGATGTCGCGTCAAACCCGGAGTTTCTGCGCGAAGGTTCAGCCATTGGCGACTTCATGCGCCCCGACCGCGTGGTGATTGGCGCGGAAACTGAGCGTGCACGCGTGGTGATGCAGTCCTTGTATCGTCCGCTGTATCTGCTGGAAACGCCGGTTGTGATGACGTCGCTGGAAACCGCGGAACTCACGAAGTACGCCGCGAATGCGTTTCTCGCGACGAAGATCACGTTTATCAATGAAATCGCGGACTTGTGCGAAAAGGTTGGGGCAAACGTGCACGACGTGGCGCGTGGTATGGGCCTCGACGGGCGCATAGGCAAGAAGTTTTTGCACGCGGGGCCAGGCTACGGTGGCTCATGTTTTCCGAAGGACACGATTGCACTGGTACGCACGGCGCAGGAGTACGGATCACCCGCGCGCATCGTCGAGACGGTGGTCCAGGTTAACGATCGTCGCAAAGGGGCCATGGCGTCTCGTGTGATGACCGCAGCTGGCGGCAGCGTGCGCGGCAAAACTGTTGGTGTGCTTGGCGTGGCCTTTAAGCCCAACACGGATGACATGCGCGATGCGCCGAGCCTAGCGATTGTCCCCGCGCTTCAGGATGCTGGCGCCTTCGTGCGCGCGTTCGATCCGGCGGCGATGCACGAGGCCACGCCGCTCCTGCCCGGGGTGACGTGGTGCGCCGACCCGTACGACGTGGCGCAAGATGCAGACGTGATCGTGCTGATCACCGAATGGAACGAATTCCGTGCACTCGACCTCAACCGTCTCGGAGCGGCGATGCGGGCGAAGGTGCTCGTTGATCTGCGCAACGTCTACGACCCCGCAGAAGTGCGCGCCGCCGGCTTCCACTACTCGAGCATTGGACGCAGTTAAGACGCTCGGTGTGATGAGGATTCCGTTCGTCGATCTCCAGGCTCAGTACGCGTCACTGCGCCACGACATTGACGCAGCGATTCGTGGCGTGCTGGAAGCCGGTACGTTTATCCTTGGCCCCAACGTGTCAGCGTTCGAACGGGAGTTTGCCGATTTTGTTGGCGCACCGCACGCGATCGGCTGCGGCAACGGCAGCGATGCGCTGGAGATGGTGTTGCGCGCGTGGGGTGCGCGCGCGGGCGACGAGATTATTGTGCCGGCGAACAGCTGGATCGCGGCGGTGACTTCGTCGACACTGTACGGCGCAAAGCCGGTTTTCGCCGACACCGATGCCCAGACCTACACGATCGATCCGGTCGACGTGGAGCGGAAGATCACCTTCCGTACGAAAGCGATCGTCGTGTCGCACTTGTACGGGATGCCCGCGGACATGGACGCGATTCTGCGGGTCGCACGGCCGCGCGGAATCAAGGTGCTGGAAGATTGTACGCAGGCACATGGGGCTCGTGTAGACGGTCATCGTGTGGGGACGTTTGGCACAGCCGCCACCTTCAGCTTTCATCCAGAACAAAACCTCGGCGCGTACGGCGATGCCGGTGCCGTGGTCGTGAATCGTGATGATGACGCGGACTTACTGCGACGCATCGGCAACGCGGGACGACTCGCCGACGATGACTATCGCATCGAAGGACGCAACAGTCGCCTTGACGAACTGCAGGCCACGATTCTGCGCGTCAAGTTGCGCCACCTGGATCATTGGGTAGAAGCTCGGCAGCGCCATGCCACGCGCTACCTCTCGCAACTCGCCGGTCTGCCGTTGACACTGCCGCGCGTGCCACCGTACGCTGAACCAGCATGGCACAGCTTCTCGATACTGTGCCCGAAGCGCGATGGATTGCGCGAAGCGCTTGCGCGCGAAGGCATTGAAACGCGGGTACATGCTCCAGTCGCGCTGCCGTTCCTGCCGCCGTTCGCGCACATGCGGCACCTGCCCGAGCATTTTCCCGCCGCGCATGCGCATGCGGAGACGGTTGTGTCGCTGCCCATGTATGCGGAGCTGACAGACGTGCAGATCGATCGCGTGTGTGAGGCGACACGCCAGTTTCTTACCGCATAGACGCTCGACGAGTCGTCAGCGGCGCGTTGTCGTTCGCGTGCTCACCACGTAGGCAACGAATCCGACGATCGCGACCGCGGCAAAGCTGAACCATTGCACCGCATACGATCGATGCGAGCCCTCGCTTAGCGACGGCGGCGTGACGCGCGCCGGTCTGCCAACATCACGCGTCACGCTCTCGCCAAGTGCCAGCAAGACGAACGGCGCCAGCGGGATGTGCATCGCGGCCGACAGACTGTCGCGATCGAGCGTGTTGACCGCGCGGCGATCTGACGGAAGCGACACACCACCGCGTGCTGGGGGCGCAAACGCGGTGACCAGCGTTTGGAGTTCGAGTGTGTCGCGCTCGCGTGCCGCGACGTAATCGACCGTGTGTCCGTCTGCGGCGTAGACGTAGCCACGAATCACGAGCACCGCAGTGTCACCCCACGCGGGGTCAACGGGCATGACTGGCGTGAGCAGGTACGCGCCAGGCGCGCCGCGCTGCGATCGGTTGGACTGGACCATCTCTGCGCCGTAGTTGGCGACACCGCGCAGGGTCACGTGTCGCCAATGTGTACGGCTGGTGTCCACACCTCGGAGCGTCTGCACCGACTCGGTGCCACGCAACGCGCGCTCACGCAGCAATGCGTTGCGCGCGCGCCGCTGGGCGAGCCGATCGAGTTGCCACACGCCAAGTCGAATACAACCCAGGGCCGCACTCGCAGCGACGATACCCAACAACAGTGTTCGTTTCCAGATCCGACTCACGCACCGTCCGTATTCTTGTTTGGCTTGTCGGAGCGCGCGCGCGTCACCGCTGCCACTGTGTTTTTCGCACGCGTGCGCGGCGCGCGAGCACGAGCTTTGGCCAGCGCGACGGAGTCGACCACGTCAGACTTGGGTGTCGTTATCGTGTTGTCGGCCTTGCGCCGCTTTTCGGACTTGGTCGACTTCTCAACTTTCGTTTGCTTGTCGGCCTCCGCCGTTTTTCGTGCCTTGTCGGCTTTGGTTGGCCTTTCTGCTTTCGTCAGCGTTGGCGCTTTCTCCGACTTTGCGGCTTTCTTCGACCCTGCGGCTTTCGTCGGGTTTGCCACTTTTCCCGACTCTGCGGCCTTCATTGACTCTGCGGCTTGCTTGGACTCTGCCGCCTTCTCTGGCTTTACCGCTTTCGGCGACTTGGCTGCTTTGTCCACCTTCGACGCCTTGCGGCTCTTAGTTTCCTTGCCCGTGGCGTCCTTCGCCTTCTTTTTCTTGCGCGAGTCTTTTGCGCGCGAATCGCTCGCGTGCTC
>JAYSVL010000081.1:0-2629 GCA_043718595.1 Gemmatimonadaceae bacterium | reverse complement strand
TTTGGCTCATCGCTCATTGCGCTGTACGCCGCGTCAACCCTGTATCATGCCACGCCGCACCCCACGCTGAAGCAAAAATTGCGCGTGCTCGATCACGCGGCGATCTACTGTCTCATCGCGGGTACGTACACCCCGTTCACCCTCGGTGTGTTGCGTGGTACCTGGGGATGGTCACTGTTCGGTGTGGTGTGGACGCTGGCCGCGCTCGGCGTGCTGTTCAAGGTGAAGTTCGGACCACGATGGCAGCGCGCGTCGACGGCGATGTACATCGCAATGGGGTGGGTCATCATCATCGCGCTCAAGCCGCTCATGCAGTCACTACCCACCGCGGGCTTGCTGTTGCTCGCGGGCGGCGGCGTGCTCTATACGGGTGGCTGCGTGTTTTACCTCGCGCGCAAGAGCTGGTCACATCCGGTGTGGCATCTCTTTGTAATGGGCGGCAGCGCCTGCCACTATTTCGCGGTGCTGTGGTACGCGGTGCCGCGCGTGACGTGACGTTGCCGCCTGCCTGAGCGTGACGTAAGCATGTGGCTGAGCGCAACGAGCCGGTGAAGATCACGCCGCGCATGATGAGGCGCCTCTTGCTGGCGTGCATCGGCATGTACGCCGTCGTCGTGTGCGTGATCGCCGTGTATCTGCGCATGTACGGCGACGTCACGCCGCGCGGCATGCTGCTGGCGTTCGCACCGCGCTGGATGCTGGTGGTGCCATGGTTCATTCTCGGAGCGGCGTGTCTCGTGCTCCGCGGCCGTTTGGTGTTCCCGCTCCTGGTCGCGGCAGCGCTTACTGCGATTGGCGTGGCCGACTACGAAGTCCGTGGCGTCCGCAAACCGCTCGCGAGTCGTGCAATTCGCCTGGTGACGTACAATACCGATCGATCTCCAGCGGTTGCCGCTCGGGTTCGCGCTGATCTGGTATTCTGGGACGCCGATGTCGCCATTTTTCAGGATTGCGCGGAGTCATTGGCCGATTCCCTTCGGGTGATCGCCGGCCCGTCCGCACGCGTGCTCGCAGAGTTCTGTGTTGTGTCCAGGTTACCCATCGAGAGCGTGGACTCGCTCGCAACCGCTTCGGCGAATGAACCGAGAACCAAAGCGATCCGCTTGCAGGTCACCACGTCGCGCGGCGCCATCGCAGTGTTTGGTGTGCACTTCGACAGTCCACGCGACGCCTTGTGGTCGGCCAGGCACCTCGATTTCAATCTGCTGGCCGCGAGTATCGCACGTCGCACCGTCAACTCGCGTCGCGTTGCCCGGTGGGTGGAGCAATCCACGATACCTACAGTCGTCGCTGGCGATTTCAACCTGCCAACAAGCAGCGCCATCCTGAAAACGGATTGGTATCGATACGAGGACGCCTTTGCTGCGCGTGGCAGCGGCTTTGGTTACACAATGTTCGCCGGTAAGTTCGCGGTGCGAATTGATCATGTGCTGCTCTCGCCTGCATTCGGCACCGACCGTGTTGTGGTCTATCGAAACCATCCATCGGAGCATCAACCATTGCTGGTGGATGTTGCGTGGCGCCCATGAAAGCGCAACACGGTGCGTTTAGTGTCCGGTGCGACTGCGGTACAGTCTATAACACGGACGACAGTCACCTCGGCAAGCAGTTGCAGTGTCGGTGCGGCCGTCGAGTGTCGATCGTGCGCCCAAGCGTCGCGCAGTCCGACACCGCGACCGAACGAACAAGTAAACGGACTCGTCGCACGAAGTCTGACGGAAGCCATTCGCGCGGCGGCTCATCGGTACGCGACGCGCTGGCATGGATGCCGTCCGTTCGACTCCCAGCGCTCGGTGAATGGCCCGAGCGCGCGCGCGACACCGTCCGCCAGTGGGTGAGCGATTCAGTAAGCGACATGCGAAGCCGCCGCGCAGCTCGACGCTGGGTGAGCCGGTGCGCGTGGCTCTGGTTCGCCGTGGCTGTCACCGCATGGTTGTTACTGATCACAACATCGGAAGTGTTCGTCCCATCAACGCTACTGGCATATGGCCCTCGGTATTTCCTGCTGGTGCCATCGGTGTTGCTCGCATTTGCCGCAGGGGCCGTCGCGCGTCGATCGCTGGTGCCGTTGGCTTTGGCATTCATGCTGATCGTTGGGCCGATCATGGGTTTCCGACTGTCCACGCGCACGTTTGGCACAACGATACCACTCTCGGCACCACCGGGGGCATTGCGTGTTGTTTCATACAATGCGCTCAATGGACAGGCAGTGTCGACGAACGTGCGCAACGCGCTGGCGTCGCTGCATCCGGATCTTGTAGCGTTTCAGGAGTGTGGGGAGCTGCTGTGGGACACGCTGCAAGTGCTACCCGAGTGGCATCGCGTTCGCGTGGCCGGCATGTGCAGCCTCAGTCGCTGGCCCATTATTCGTGTCGACTCTATGCCGCGCGCGGACATCACGCGGGCAGCGGCACTCGGCTACGGTGGTGCCGGTTCCGTGAGTCGCATCACCGTCGACAGTCCGCATGGTCGCATGGATTTTGTCAGTGTGCACCTGGAAACTGCACGGAAGGGGCTCTTCGCATTCCTTGGCACAAACAAAGTGCTCCTCGAGAAGCTCGGTGTTGAAGCCATGAAGTCTCGCCGCGTTTTGAACGCCAAGGGCAACGCGGAACAGCGATTTGAAGCC
>JAYSVL010000009.1:0-8714 GCA_043718595.1 Gemmatimonadaceae bacterium | reverse complement strand
CTCCAGCGGAAGGGTTACAGCGCCGTGCAGTATCAAGGGCGGACCGCGCACTTCGATGCGGTGACCAAGGAATTGGTGCTGCGCGGCAACCGGGCCGCCGTCAAACGCAGTGAGACCGTGCTCGTGGGCGACAGCATTTCCTATAGCGACTCGACCAAGCGTGTGGTGGCGAGCGGGGACACCGTAGTCCTGCGTGATCCGGGCAACGCCGACGCGGACGACATCATCGGGCTCGGCCGGATTGAGTACGACATGAACTCCAAGCGCGGCGTGACCAACGCGTTCTCAACGTCATTTTCGTCCGGCCAACGTCTGTTTTTGAGCGCCGAGCGCGGTTCACTCTTCTCTGACACACTCGTCACCGGTCGACACATCGTCTTTGCCAAGAATGGGTCGTTCACCTACTGCGATCACGACGAGCCGCACTTTCACTTCACCACCAGGGACATGAAGTTCGTGTCTGAAAACATCATGGTCGCGCGTCCCGGCGTACTGTACATCGGTGAAGTGCCAGTATTCTGGATTCCGTTCTTCTTTCAAGACGTGCGCAGCGGCCGCCGCAGCGGCATGCTCACGCCGAACTTTGGCGTCGCCGAGTTGTTCCGCAACAGCCCGTCGTACCGGCGGGCCGTGTCGAACATGGGGTATTTCTTCGCGATCAACGACTACATGAACGCCGAGGCGTCGATGGACTGGCGCAGCGGCGCGCGCAGCTCCGACGTCGATCCGGGATTCCTGCGAAGCAATATGCAGTACAACTATCGCTGGCTAAACCGCTTCATCACTGGCGAGACGGCCGTCTCGTATCTGGCCCAGAACAACGGTACCAAAAACACCTCGATCACCTGGAACCACAATCAGGATTTCTCCAAGCAAACGCGGCTCACGGCGCGACTGAACTGGGTCCAGAACACGCAGGTGCAACGGGCAACGACGATCAATCCTGTGGCGGCCAATGCCACTATTCGTTCGCAGCTCAACTACCAAACCAAGATCGGCCCGGCACAAATCAACATGGGTGGATCGCGCGTCCAGTATCCTGGTCGTTCGCAGGTCGATATGGACTTTCCGTCGCTTAATGTCTCGACAGGCACGCTGGGCAATGAACTGTTTAGCTGGACACCATCGCTGCGCTTCTCCGTGTCAGAATCGAAACGAATGGATCAGGGCATTCAGTTTCCCTTTGTCTTCAACACCAACGGGTCCGGTGCAATCGACAGCGCACGCTTCCGAGCTGATCGACGCAACATGCAGTTCGGACTTGAGACACCGCTCAAGATCGGCGACTTCGTCTGGCAAAACTCATTCAGCGTCAACGAACAGTACCGCAACTTCCCGGAGCAGCGCGAGATTGTCGGTGTGCGTGACACGTCGCAGCGATCCACGCGCATCTACGCGCGCACGTTCGAAACAAACTTCGACTGGAACACCTCGTTCAACTTGCCGCGATTCTTCCAGAACACGTGGAACGTCTCACCATCCGTGTCGTTCTCGAATATCGATCCAGCGTCTGGACTGGTTGTGCGGACGGAGCGCAGCGGCGGGCGGTGGGTGCGTCAAGCCAAGCGTCCGAGTTATAGCGTGAGCGCGTCGCCCACGTTGTACGCGCGGTTTCCGGGCATTGGTCCCGTGGCGGCGTTGCGTCATTCCATCTCTCCCGGACTGAGCTTCGCATACTCGCCCGTCGCGAACGTGAGTGACGAGTATCTGAGTGCGCTGGGACGGTCGCGTGTCGGGTACCTTGGCTCCCTCAAGCAAGAGCGGGTCTCGCTCAACCTGGCGACAAATATCGAGGCGAAGCTGCGCGCGAAGTCTGATTCGGCGCCTGAATCGGGTTCCAAAATCAAGTTGCTATCCCTGCAATTCTCCCCATTGACCTACGACTTTGTGCGTGCTGACACGGGCAATGGCTTTACCGATCGCACATTCAACATTTCGGCGCGCACCGATTTACTCCCTGGCCTCGACTTCCGTTCGTCGTACGAACTCTTTCAGGGCGACCCGATTTCCGACACGGCCGTGTTCAGCCCGTATCGCACGGATATTGGTGTCACGTTCTCGCTGAACAGCAGGTCTGGCATTTTCGCCGTGCTCGGTCGACTCCTTGGTCGCAAAGGCACGCTCGAGGCCCTGCCGACGGACTCCACCGCGCGACGCGCGCCGAATGAGGCGAACCTCGTCGCGCAAACGAGACAGCAGAATGTCGCGGGTGGCGGCAGTTTGCGCGGCACGCAACTCTCCGTGCCAACGGGAGAGGGATGGTCGCTCAACCTGCAGTACAACGCGGCGCGACAACGCCCGCCCGTAGGTGGTACGCAAATCAAGAATGATCCGGCCACGCTGTGCGAGTCGCAGCGTGTATTCGGCCTGTCTGCATACGATCAGTGCATCTTCACCGCGCAAAGTGCGCCGGCAACGGGGCTCACGACAGGACAGAGCGCGATTGGTGCGCCGGTATTCATCTCGCCGCCTACGCAGAACATCACATCCGCGTTCTCGTTTGGCATCACGCGCAACTGGTCGGCGCAGTGGTCCACGCAGTACGATGTGGAGCGCAACCGCTTCGCCAGTCAGCAAGTTGGCCTCCAACGCCAGTTGCATGACTGGAACGCGGTGTTCGCATTCACGCAGGCGCCCAACGGCAATTTTTCCTTCAACTTCTTCATTGCGCTCAAGGCTCAGCCCGAGTTGAAGTTCAACTACGATCGACAAACGTATCGGGGCAGTGGCTTCTGATCGCGCCGTAGCGGATACCGCTGTGACGATTTTGCAGCTCGACGGACGTTCCCTGCGCATTGCTGACGTCGTGGCCGTGGCCGACGCGAGGCAGTCGGTGTCATTGCACGAGTCGGCGCGTGCGCGCATGCAGGCCACGCGAGAGGTGGTGAATCGCGCCGTCGCGGTTGGCGCACCTGTATACGGTGTAAATACGGGGTTCGGTAAGCTGTCCGAAGTTACCATTCCCAACGCGCAGCTCGCAGCGTTGCAACGAAACCTGGTGCGCAGTCATGCGGCCGGCGTTGGTGATGCACTGCCCGAGCGCGAAGTGCGCGCCATGATGTTGCTGCGCGCAAATGTATTGGCCACCGGTTACGCTGGCGCGCGCCCATCGGTGGTCGATGCATTGCTCGCGATGCTCAACGTCGGCGTGTGGCCTGTTGTCCCAGAGCAGGGCAGCGTTGGTGCGAGCGGCGACCTCGCCCCACTGGCGCACCTCGCGCTGACGCTCATCGGCGAGGGACGGGCGACCGTGCTGGGATTCGAACTTGACTCGGCGGTTGCGCTTGCCGAGGCTGGCCTCGCGCCCGTCGTTCTGGAAGCGAAGGAAGGGCTCGCCCTCATCAACGGAACGCAGGCGCACACCGCGGTGGCCTCACTTGCCTGCGCCGAATTGTGGCGACTGTGGCATGCCGCGCACGTCGCTACGGCCATGAGTCTGGAAGCGTTGCTCGGCACGCCAGACGCATTCGACGTCCGTATCCAGGACGCTCGCGGACAGCACGGGCAGAAGGTATCCGCAGCGTTGTTGCGTGCGCTACTCACCGGTAGCGCAATCCGCGAGTCGCATCGTATCGGCGATCCGCGCGTGCAGGATGCGTACGCGCTGCGCTGCGCGCCACAGGTGCATGGTCCCGCTTACGACACGCTCTGTTTTGCGCGCGACATCATTGCGCGTGAACTCAATGCGGCCACAGACAACCCCCTCGTGCTGGAAAGTGGTGAGCTATTGAGCGGAGGGAACTTTCACGGACAGGCGGTAGGCATGGCGTCAGATATGCTGGCGATCATCTGTGCCAATCTCGCGGTCATCAGCGAACGTCGCACCGATCGCCTGGTGCATCCGGACTTCAATCAGGGACTACCGCCCTTTCTCGCCGGATCACCAGGACTCGAGTCTGGCTTCATGATGACGCAGGTCACCGCGGCGGCTCTGGCGAGTGAGTGCAAGACACTGGCGCATCCGGCGAGTGTCGACTCCATTCCAACGGATGGCAACAAGGAGGACGTGGTCCCCATGGCGATGGCCGCGGCGATCAAGTTGCGACGCACCGTGCGGAATTTGCGCCACGTGCTGGCGATTGAACTCATCGCCGCTGCCGAGGGCATCGAACATCGTCGCCCGCTCCGCAGCACGGAACCCATTGAGCGCGCGCATGCGCTGGTGCGTTCGCTGGTGCCAAAGTCCGATGGCGATCGGTCACCGTCGCCAGACATTGTGCGCCTCGCCAATGCCCTGGCGAGTGGCGCGTTTGATTCCATCACAGAGGGCCTGGCAACATGAGCAGTGCGCGAATGGTGCGTGCGCCGCGCGGTGTCGAGCGCTCGTGTGTTGGGTGGGAACAAGAAGCCGCACTGCGCATGCTCATGAACAACCTCGATCCCGACGTCGCCGAACGCCCAGACGACTTGGTCGTGTACGGTGGTACTGGCAAGGCCGCACGTTCATGGGATGCGTTCGACGCCATTGTGGCCACGCTGCGGACGCTGGCGAACAACGAGACGCTACTCGTGCAGAGTGGGAAACCGGTCGCGGTGTTTCGCACGCATGAAGACGCACCGCGCGTCTTGATCGCCAATGCGAACCTCGTCGGTCGTTGGGCCAATTGGGATGAATTCCGTCGACTCGAGCGACTCGGTCTGACGATGTACGGCCAGATGACGGCGGGATCATGGATCTACATTGGCTCGCAAGGCATCGTGCAGGGCACCTACGAAACGTTTGGTGCCGTCGCCGAACGACACTTCGGTGGCTCACTCGCCGGGCGACTGGTGGTGACCGCCGGCCTCGGTGGCATGGGTGGTGCGCAGCCGCTCGCCGCCGCGATGCATGGTGCAGCGGTGCTGGGCATTGATGTCGACGCGACACGGATCCAGAAGCGCATCGACACGCGCTACTGTGATCGCATGACATCGTCACTCGACGACGCGCTACATTGGCTGAACGCCGCGCGCCACGCACGCACCGGGTTGTCCGTTGGACTGATCGGCAATGCCGCAGAAGTCATTCCCGCGCTGGTGACACGCGGCGTGGTGCCGGATGTGCTCACCGATCAAACAAGCGCGCACGATATGCTGGTTGGATATGTACCGGTCGGCATGTCACTCGCGGCAGCGGCCGCGTTACGCGCAAGCGACCCCGACGGATACGTGGCGCTTGCGACCGAGTCCGTGGTTCTGCATGTACGAGCGATGCGCACATTGCAGGATCGTGGGGCGGTGACGTTCGACTACGGGAACAACATTCGCACTGTCGCATTTGATGCCGGCGTTGACGATGCGTTTCGCATTCCCGGGTTCGTTCCGGAGTACATCCGGCCCCTCTTCTGTGAAGGCAAGGGTCCGTTTCGCTGGGTCGCACTCTCTGGGAATCCGGCCGATATCCATCGCACGGATGACTTGGTGCTCGAGTTGTTTCCGCAGGACGCACAGCTACGGCGCTGGATCACACTCGCCCGTGAGCGAATCGCTTTTCAGGGACTTCCCGCACGCATCTGCTGGCTCGGGCAAGGCGATCGCGCACGCTTTGCGCTGGCCATCAACGACCTTGTGGCGTCGGGCGAGTTGACGGCACCAATTGTCATCGGGCGAGACCATTTGGACACCGGGAGTGTCGCGTCGCCCTTCAGGGAAACCGAGAACATGAAAGACGGGAGTGACGCGATCGCCGATTGGGCGATCCTGAACGCGCTCCTCAACGTGGCCAGTGGTGCATCGTGGGTGTCGTTCCATCACGGCGGCGGCGTCGGCATTGGGAATTCGCTGCACGCCGGGCAAGTGATTGTCGCGGACGGGTCCGCGCGGATGCGTGAGCGACTCCGTCGTGTGTTGACGAATGACCCCGGGATCGGCGTCGCGCGTCATGCCGATGCGGGATACGACATTGCCATTGCGACGGCAGAACGCGAGCACCTGCACTTGCCAATGCTTCGTCACCCGTCGTAGATGCTATCGAGTCGATATCGTCCGTGGCACGTCCCGATCTTCCTTGGCAAGTATGCATGGCTCCGGCTGCAACGGCGACCCGTGCTGCTCAACTTCGAAGTGACGATGCGCTGCAATGCGCAGTGCAACTTCTGCGATTATTGGAAAACGCCGGCGACCACCAAGACCACAGAGGTCGCAGATTTCGCCGCCATCGCACGACATTTTTCGCCCATGCTCGTCACCTTCACGGGCGGCGAGCCAACGTTGCGCAAAGACCTGGAAGCCGTCGTGACGTCGGTGCGCGACGCCGTGCGCTTTACGTACCTGCAGCTCATCACCCATGGCGCCATGCTGACGCTCGAACGCGCGCAGTCGCTCTGGCGCGCGGGCGTCGATCAATTCAACATCTCGCTCGACTATCTCGATGACCGGCACGATATCGCGCGTGGCATTCCCGGGCTTGGTGCGCGAATCCTCGAGTTGGTGCCGCGCATGCGCAGTGCGGGCATTGGCGGCGTGCGTTTCAACACGGTGATCAAGAATGACAATCTGGACCAGCTCATGCCGATCGTTGAGCGCGCCGCCGCGATTGGGGGAGGCGTAAATTTTTCGCTCTACACCGATTTCAAGAATGGAAACCGTGATTTCGTGCTGCAGGACACACAGCAGCGAGAACTCGAGCGCACCATCAAACAACTGCTGGCGTATAAGAAGCAACGTCGTGGTATCATTACGAACTCCGATTATTACCTCGAACAGATTCCGCGCTACGTCCGCGGCGACATGACGGAACCGTGTCAGAGCGGCATGGCGACCATTCACATCGATCCGCAGGGCCGCGTGCGACGCTGTCCAGACTTTCCGGCCGATGGACCGTGGCAGACCTATCGTAGATACGCGCCGATCAACTGCAACGCGTGTTACTACGCGTGTCGTGGCGAAGCACAGGCACCAATCCGAATCGCGTCACGCATCCGTGACGTGATGGCCTGAGCAACGTATGCCAAACAGTGTGCCAGTCACGCTCTTTATCAACGCGTCGCAAACGATCACCTGTGCCGGGCCCGCGCGTGCTCGACGCGGCCGTGAGATGCAGGATGCCGCCGTCTCCGCGGGAATCGGCGTGGCGGTGCAAGGTGAGCGCATCGTCGCCGTCGATCGCGACGAGGCGTTGCGCCGTCAATTTCCCGACGCGGCGATCATCGATTGTGAGCGGGGATTGCTCGCTCCGGGATTCGTCGACTCGCACACCCACGCGGTCTTCGGCGCGCCGCGCTGGGCGGAACATGAACTGCGCGCTACTGGCGTGCCGTATTTGGAGATCGCTCGCCGCGGCGGTGGGATCCACTCCTCGGTGCGTGATCTTCGCGCGCGCACGGACGACGAGCTGTATGCACTCACCGTTCCGCGACTTGCCAAACTCGCCGCCAGTGGCGTCACGACGGTGGAGATTAAATCGGGCTACGGACTGTCGGTCGCTGACGAACTGCGTTCGTTACGTGTGATCCAGCGCCTGGCCGACGCAGGCCCACTGCGGGTCGTGGCGACATGCCTTGGCGCGCATGAAGTCCCACTCGAATACCGGGACATCCCAGACGGACGCACGGCGTGGATTCGGACGCTCGTGGACGAGCTCTATCCAGCCGTTGCCGCCGAGTCGCTTGCACGCTTCGCCGATGTGTTTTGCGAGCCGGGCGTGTTCACGGTCGCGGAAACGCGTGAGCTGCTGGAGGGCGCCGCCACTCATGGCCTCGCGTCCAAACTGCACGCAGACGAGCTGCACGATGGAGGCGGTGCAGCACTCGGGGCGGCCGTGGGCGCGGTGAGTGTGGACCATCTCGCCGCCATTTCTTCGACCGGTATCGCCGCCCTCGCTGCCTCCGACACCGTGGCGACCCTGCTTCCCGCGACGATGCTCTTTCTGGGCACCGGTCGACAGGCGCCGGCACGTGCGCTGATCGCCGCCGGCTGTGCGGTTGCCGTGGCGACAGATTTTAATCCGGGTACATCACCACTCCAGTCGTTCGGACTGGTGCTCACGCTCGCTGTCAGCGAGCTTCGCATGTCCGCCGCCGAAGCCTGGCTCGCGGCGACGGTCAACGGCGCTGCGGCCCTGGGGCTTGCAGGCGACACTGGGCAGCTTGCGGCGGGCTTTGCGGCCGACATCGCGGTACATGCGGTGGACGACTATCGCGCGTTGCCTTACTGGTTCGGCGAGCGTCTTTGCCGAGTGGCCTGGTCACGCGGCTGCGCTTGTCACCCGACTGGGCGAGATCTACCTTCCGCCGGTTGAGCGGCTAGTCAGCGCGCGCCGCAGTGAGGGCGCATTTTCCGTCTCCGGGAGATTGTCTCGAACGCATGTCTAGCGCCGCGAAGCATCGAAGGAAAGCGGCTGAGTTCGAGCAGCTGAAACAGATCGATCGCGCGATCGCGTCATACGTGCGAGCGGTCGAGGAGAGCGAGGCTGAAGGCGAGGAGGTGGACGTTGCCCTCCTCAACAAGGTGGGCGACCTCGCGCTTCGGCAGGGCCGGGTCGCCGACGCCGTGACCTACTACGAACGCGCCGTGGAGCACTACGCCACGTTTGGCCTGTTCAATAATGCGATAGCCCTGTGCAACAAGATCCTGCGCAACGCGCCCGGGCGCTCCAACGTGTATTTCACACTCGGACGAATCTGCGCGAAGAAGAAGCTTCGCGGAGACGCGACGCGAAACTTCCTCGAGTATGCAACGCGCATGCAACAGGAAGGTCGAATCGAAGAAGGGATGCGCGCGCTGGCGGAAGTGAC
>JAYSVL010000080.1:0-7734 GCA_043718595.1 Gemmatimonadaceae bacterium | reverse complement strand
CGAAAATTCGTGTCGCTGAAACGGCTTGCTGAGAAAATCATCCATGCCCGCAGCAAGACACGTCTCGCGATCGCCGACCATGGCGTTCGCGGTGAGCGCCACGATCGGCACATGCGCGCCACACTCGGCCTCGAACGCACGCACGCGACGTGTCGCTTCGAGACCGTCCATCTCCGGCATCTGACAGTCCATCAACACGAGGTCGTATGTGTGTGGTGCTGTGAGTAGCGCCACGGCCTCGACACCATTCTCCGCCACCGTGCATCGACAGCCGAAGGCGTCAAGAAACCCGCGCACGACAATCTGGTTGACGTGATTGTCCTCAACGACAAGCACGTCGAGCGCATCGTCGCTCGTCATTTCGGTGGTAACTAGTATGGCGCTCGGTGTCGGCGACTGTGGCACCGCGCATTGTGTGTCTCGCTGCAGCGCGACAGTAAACCAAAAGCACGACCCCTTGCCGTATTCACTCGTGACCCCACAATCGCCACCCATCAACTGCGACAAGCGCAAGACAATCGCGAGACCAAGTCCCGTCCCACCAAACTGTCGCGTGATCGAACTGTCCGACTGCGTGAACGATTCAAAAACTCGCGGCAGACTCTCCGGCTGAATGCCGATCCCCGTGTCTTCAATCTCAAAGCGATACAACAGGGCCGTGCCCTGCTCCGTCACGAGGGTGACTCGGATACAGATGTGCCCCTCGGCCGTGAACTTGAGCGCATTGCCGAGCAGGTTCGTGAGGATCTGCGAGACGCGCGTTGGGTCGCCGATGACCGCCGTGGGAAGTGCCTCATCCCATTCCGTGGTAAGTTGCAGCCGCTTCTTGGCGATTTGCGGCCGGATGAGTTGCAGCACATGCTCGCACGTCTGCCACAGATCGAACGGTACTGACTCCGTGACCAGAAAGCCGGCTTCGATTTTCGAGAAGTCGAGAATGTCGTTGAGAATGCGGAGCAGCGACTGCGCCGACTCGCGGATGATCTCGGCTGAGGCGTACTGTGAGGCATCCAGATGCGTTCGCATAAGCAATTCTGTCATGCCAACCACGCCATTCATTGGTGTTCGCAACTCGTGACTCATGGTCGCCAGAAACGTCGACTTCGCCCGACTTGCAGCGAGTGCCGCCTCGTTCGACGCTTGCAGATCCCGATTGGTCTGTTCGAGTGTGCCGAGCGCGTTCGATAAGGCCGACGTGCGCTGCTTGACCTTCGCTTCCAGCGCGATAGCCGACTGAAACAGTGCATACGTCGACCCCTGATGGTCCATGTCCCGTTCGACACGGTCCATCAGGGCTTCGTTGATGCGGGTCAGACGCGCGTTCGTTTCGTCAAGCTCACGACAGCGCGTTTGCCAGTCACTCACCTCGTGCATCGCGGCGGCGGTGTGGTAACGAGCGTCTGAGAAAGCTCAAGCTCCGCGTCGTCCAATCGCAATGCCGGTGAAGGTCTGATTCACGTGCATCGCGTTGAATTGTTCGCCGTACGTCGCAAACCCGACGACATTGTTGTCGCAGAAAATTTGCCCGATCGCTTCCTTGATTCCCGAACGCTCGGTTTCGAGCCGCCGCAGTACGCAGTCGCAGCCCAACACCAGCTCTGGCACACCGATCGTTTCGCGCACGCGGTCGAAGGCCTGCTGCAGATTCTCGACCATGTCCACACCCTTGGCGATCGTCAGCACAATGCCTTCGTCGATCGCGCAGAAGAACTGCAAGCTCTCGTCGTCGTTCACCTTGCCAATGGAGCGCACGAAATACTGTCCACCGACGCGCACCACGACGGGGTACGTCGCAAACGTCATCGGCGTGAGTTCCGTGATGTCGAGACTGAGCAGACGGGCAAACTCTCGCGCTGCGGGCCTACCGTTGATCTCAAACACGGTGCGCTTCGCTGGATCGGCACCGGTGACGACCATTCGCGTACCGGCCGGCTCGAAGTGCTGGGTGCGGAACGCGACGAACGGCAGGTCTGTCCGCACGAGCGTCAGGAGCGCGAGATTCTGATGGAACGCGCCGTCGTGATAAATGAACGTGGCTCCGAACGTCACATCATCCGCGGCCGATCCCCCGATGAGATCAATGCCGCGCAAGTGATGATGCACGCAGCTAACCACGGTCTCTTCTTGCATGGCGAGACCATCGATCAGCAAGAACCCAAAGGTGTTGCTGGCGCTGGGCTCCACGCCGCTTCGTGCGCCAAGCTCGCTCAGCATTGCGCCAACGCGCTCGGCTGTCGCAGCGTGATCGAACGTGTCGAGCGGAATGATGGTCGTGGCAACGTCGGTGTTGGGTTCGGCCAGGCTGAACCCGGTGAGCGCTCCCGCAAGGTAGCCCTGCGGTGTGATCTCACCCGCCGTCGTGCAGCCAATGAGCGGAATATCTTTGAATCGTGCGCTCAGCGCCGCCGCCAACGCGGTCAGATCGTACGACGGTGCGCAGTAGAAGACGGCGAGTTTGATATCCGGCTGGTACAACGCGTCAAAGAGTTCTTGCGCGGCCACGTCGGCGTCGGCGGACGTTGACGTACCCTTGCGCGTCAGCAACCCAGAATCCGTGCGCGCCTCCACCATTGTTCCCGCCATCTCCACCTCCGTCGAAGTCCCAACCAGTCGTAGCGAGGGCCAAGCGCCCTTCGGGAAGGACTCGCGGGCGCACGGGGGCGTCACGGGAGGCTTTCCCTCGACCCTGAGGCGGCGCAGATTGACGCTCCCGATGGCATCACGCCGACTCCGGAGGTCACCCTGAAGTCCGATACGCCGCCGCCGAGCACGATTGACGAGTACATCGCGGCCTACCCGCCCAACGTTCGGGCCATTCTACAGCGTTTTCGCACGACGATCCGGAAAGCGGCGCCGGAGGCGGAAGAACGCATCGCGTATCGCATGCCGAGTTTTGCGCAGCACGGTGCCCTGGTGTACTTCGGCGGATTCAAAGAGCACGTGGGCTTCTTTCCACCCGTCCGCGACGCGGCGCTCAAACGGCTCACTGCGCCCTACGCCGGTGAGAAAGGCAATTTGCGATTCCGTTATGACGAACCGATTCCCTACGATTTGATTTCCAGGCTCGTCGAGGCGCGCGTTGCGGAAAACCAGGCTCGGCGAGACGCCAAGTCTGGCACTGCAACAAAGCGTAAGAAGTAGCGCGTCAGGATTTCTGAAACTGAAACGACAGCAGGCGTGGTAGCGCCGCCACTGGCGACGGGTGCACGCCGTCAGTAGTCACGCATCGCTTGCGCGCTCGCCTTAATGGACGCCATGGGATCCTTTGGTTCGTCGTGTTCGATGAACCAATGTTTGAGCCCCTGCGCACGACCGGCCGCGAGAATCGCCGGAAAGTCGATGGTGCCCGCACCAACGTCCATCATCGCACGTTCTGGCGCGGGACCCGCGTCTTTCACATGACAGCAGGCAAACCGGCCACGCCACCGCTTGAGCATCTTGATTGGGTCCTGACCCGCCTTGATCGCCCAGTAGAGGTCAAGTTCTAAATCGACGTTCGATTTGTCGGTGTTGGCCATCAGGATTTCGTAGCCGGTCGTCTTCCCCACCGGCGCAAACTCAAAATCGTGGTTGTGATAGCCGAAGTTGAGGCCCGCCTTGCGAGCCAACGCACCACCGGCATTGAGACGGTCAGCCAGTCGTTTCCAGTTGGCTGCCGTGCCGCGAAACTCTTCGCCCACGTACGGCACGATGACCCAGTTGTGCTCCATCTCTTTCGCCTGCGCAAACAACGGTACCCACTCGGCGTCTGTCTTTGGCAGCGCGATGTGCGTGGACGGCGCCGACAAGCCATTGCGTTTGAGGAGCGCGCGCCACCATGCCGACGGCTTGTTGTAGTAGCCGGCAAACTCGCATTCCGTGATGCCTGCAGCGGCGATTGCCGCGATCGTGCCCTCAATATCCTTCGCCATCGCCTTGCGCACAGTATACAGCTGCAGGCCAATGCGGTCGATGCGTCGCGAGCGCGGGGCGGATGCGGCGATGCGCGGCAGCAGCGTGCCACCGGCGACACCGGCGGCCAACAATCGAAGTACGTCACGTCGCGTGTGCAGCATCATCCCTCAGTGGCCCGGGAGCCGGTGTCGGTTGCGAGTCGCGTTAGCGCGTCACCAGTGACACGATAGACGGTCCAGTCATCCTGCGCGCGGGCGCCAAGCCCCACGTAAAATCCGATTGCGTCCACGTTCCAGTCGAGTACCGACCACTCCAGGCGGGCGCAGTCGCGCTCGACCGCCAGCGCCGCCAGATGCCGAAGCAACGCCTTGCCAACACCGTGCTGGCGGTGCGACGGCCGCACATACAGATCTTCGAGATAGATCCCCGGTCGCGCAAGAAATGTCGAAAAATTGTGAAAGAACAGGGCGAACCCGGCGGCCACTCCGTCGACTTCAGCGATGACGACTTCGGCAAAGGGGCGCGGGCCGAAGAGATAACGGTCGAGGAGCGCGTCCGTGGCAACGCAGCGATGACGCAGGCGCTCGTAATCGGCCAGCCCTTCGATTAGCTCGCGGATCAGCGGCACATCACTCGGCACGGCGTTGCGCACCCCAATCGTCATGGAGACGTCATCAGCGGCGTATGTGTTTCCAGACGGGGGCATTGCTGCCCACGCGCGTGAGCACCGCGTCGTATTGACGCGTACGCACCGTGACCGCAGCCGCACGCTCGATGGCCTGACGCGCTGCCACCAGCTCGCTCAACAGGGGAATACGTTCCTCGGCGCTGTCGATCACCCACGCTGCCCCGTTGGCGGGACTGGCCAACACACGAAACGACTTGCCCTCACGCGCGTGGCCAAGCTCACGCACACCGTCGCGCTTCATCTGAATCAATGAATCACCGCCAACAATAAAATGCGACGGTGATGACGGCACGGGCAGGAACCACACCTCGATGAACGTTGCTTGTGGAAGAATGACCGGAATGACCTGAAACGTTTCGATGGCGGTCAGTGGCGACGACAATCCACGAAACAGTGCACGGGCAACACCGCCAGCAAGCGCTGTGTCGAGTGGTCCATTGATTGCGGTTCGGCGTCGCGTTGCGTATTGCAGATGGACGACAAACCCTGGTGCGTCATCGGATAGTTCTCCAAACACGCCACGCCATTCGGGGCCCTGTTGCATGCACGCGATCGACCACTCGCGCGGCACCGCACCAAGTGCGCCCGCGCGTAGCGCATTGACGGTTTCTTGCATGCAAGCGATGTAACCCATCGCGGCACGTGCCCGGCCGTCCCGCTCCGCAAATAGGGCGGCGTATGTGCTGGGAACAGGAAGCGTGGGCGGCAGCTTGGGCTTCACCATGCCAGGAGGCGTGGATGTCGGCACGCTTGCGCGTCGCGTGCTGTCGCGCGTCTGCGCACTCACCATCGTTGTTCCAAGACACCACCACACTGCCAGCGTGCCACGTCGTACCGAAGGGATCATCTGCTTCCTAATGATCCAGTTGATCCGGACGAACCGCTGGAGCCAGCCGGGGCCATGCGATAGACGCCATTCCGTTCACCAAGAATGCCAACTGCCGCGTCGATCAGCGGATCGCGCTCACTGTCATACGTCATCGGGTTCCAGGCGATAGGCAACGTGGGCGCTACGCCTTTGCCTTCAATGGGCATGTGGTCTGGGCCATACTCAATCCAGCGCGGCACGGTAAAGCGCCATCCGCCGCCGAGCACGAACGTTTCGGGACTACCGGATGCGCCGCCCGTCGTGTCGCCGATGACGGTCACGTTCGGCAAGGTCCGCATGGCCGCAACGAAACTCTCCGAAGCGCTGAATGCGGCCCGACCGGCGATGATCACCAGCGGACGCGTGTACTGCCACGGCCCTCGCGGCGAGACCATGCGGGCGAGGGGCGTGTCCAGATCATCATGTAACGGCCCGTTGCGCACTTGCACGAACGAGGCAGCAAACGGCTGTTCGACAAAACGTGAGACGAATTGCATCGCGGTGGCATCGTCACCGCCGGCGTTCGCCCGTACATCAATAATGAAGCCCGATGCTTCGCGTACGCGCAGACGCGCCAGGGCCAAATCGAGACTGGCGACATCCACCGAGCCGGCCCACGACCCGATGAATAGATACGGATAGCCACCGACGTTGGCCTCGCCGAGTGCACGACTTTTTTCGACGTAGGTCGCATCACGCAGCGCGCGCTCCCATCGCGACTTCTCAAAGTTCGCCACGCGGGTTGGCTGAAAGGTCGCGACGGTTTGTCCGCGCGGGTCTATAAGAAACACGTGCAGGTCGCGCAACGGTTGTAACATCTCGCGCACCACGGCGATCAACTCGTCCTGCGACCGCGCGCGCGCTGCACGCGGACGATACGTCGTACGCTGCGCTCGCCAGTCAACGCCCTTGTAGCCGAAGGACGGGTAGTGGCGATCGAATCGATCAACCAAATAATCAAACTGTTGCAGATATCTGCCGTCGCGTGCACTGCGCAACGAGATGATGGGACTCGATCGAAACGTCGTCGATGTGCGCGCACACGACATGCTGGCCAACCCTACGAACACAATGGCCAAACATGCGCGCGACACGCGCGAGACGAGGCGTTTCGCCGCCGCGTTCACCCGCTCATCCCTTGCGCGACCTGACGCGCGAGCACTGCCATATCTGGTGACGATTGCACTGCCTGCGCATACAGTCGTTGAAAGGCGTCTCCATCAGCATCAGCGCGCAACATGCCGTGCGCCTGTGAAAGGAGCGCTGCCGCCTCGATCGTGCCAAGGGGTGACTTTTTGTCACTGGTGCGTTCGTCGATCATGAGGACCGTGAGCGCCATCGGCCGCAGCCAGGCGAACCACGGGTCGCCAATGACCAGCTGCAGGAACGCACTGTTGTTAGGAACGCGACCATGCACCGCCTCATAACGCACGCGCTCGGAATTGAGCAATGCGCGATGCACCGACAACAGGTCGCGTCGCGCCTGTTCGAGACGCGTTTTGTCGGCATCCGTTGCAAGCGCTGCATCCGGCGATGACGCGGTAGCCTTGGTATCAGCTCCTGCTTCGTTCATTACGTATCCCACTAAAGGATGCCCGAGGCACGAGGCGCTACCATCGTGTTACCCGCCGCCATCGCCCACCGTTCCCGTTTGGCGCGCGGGTCAAACCAGCGTCCGGCGTGACCTCGCGACCGTATGCCCGCAACAATGCACCGCACATTACCCGCGGGCAACCCTCAGGGACCTCTGCTTCAGACGATGTTTGCGTGACAGGAAGCTGTTGGTGAGATTGCCAGATCGTTGTTTGTGCGGCCACGAGTCGCATGCCGGATACTCAGGAGAACGTCTGACCCTGCCCTTCCCACTAGAGACGTTGCGCGCGCGGGGGCCGCGGACCGCCGTCCTACTGCTCACATTGCTCGTCGCGCCAGGCGCTGACGCGCAACCATCGCGCGATACGGTGCCCGATCGCTCCGACCTCCCAGTCTTTCGAGACTCGTCCCGCTTCACGTCGTGGTCGCGTCGCGCGAGCAGGTGGGGGTTTCGCCGACTGCCACCCGTCAATGCGTACACGGCATGGGTTGGAGGGTCGGTAGCGACGCGGGCGGGGAGCAACAATGATCCCATCGACGGCTACATGCGCATGATCGCAGCCCAGTGGACCCGTGACCTCTTTTCGTGGAAGCGGGCCAACGTTAGTTGGGTGACCGAAGTGTTACCGCTTATTCTCGTCCGCAGTGGTGCCCCGACCGGTCGAACGCCACCTAGTCTGCTCGATCCACG
>JAYSVL010000079.1:0-7739 GCA_043718595.1 Gemmatimonadaceae bacterium | reverse complement strand
CAAATTTCCCACCAAAGTTGAAGCGACGATGGGTCCGAACAAGATGCTGCTCACGATGACGAACGTCTCGTTCAACAACGTCACCGACTCCGCCTTCGAGCCGCCAGCGCAAGTCAAACCACTCATCAAGCCGTAACCCGTGGCGTAGCCGTTGGCGAACCTCCTCACACGAAAGGGGCCTCGGGGCGATCGCTCCGGGGCCGCTTTTGTTGACAAGGCCCTGTCTATTCCGCGATCGTCGAGTAACGTGCCGCTTGTGCCTACGTTCTCATCATCCCGCCCACCGCGAGCCGGTGTGACCATGCTGGAGCTGCTGGTGGTGCTGATTATCATGGCGCTGTCGGCAGCTGTCGTGTTGCCCTCACTCGCGCCGCCCGCTCGGCCGTCGACCACTGGCTGGGAGTCTGCGCTGACGAATGCGCGACGTACGGCCATCCGTCGCGGGGAAGGCGTTCGTTTTCGTTTAGAACCCGACGGCGTCTGGGTGGTGGTACCGGTCGGCGGTGGTGATGCCGTGGACAGTGGACGTACCTCGGTGACCGCGATTGACTCGATGCCACGGGTTGACGTCATCATCGACCCGTTGGGCAGCTGTCTGCCGGCGGACACACGCGACGGCATGAGGTTTGACACGTTGCGCTGCACGTGGCACGCAGCCAGCGCGAGCGAGTGACTCGACGATGACCCTCCTTGAGTCCGTGGTGGCGTTCCTCATTCTTGCGCTCGTGGGCGTGGCCTGTCTCGACCTGTCGCGCGGCTCGGCGCAGCTGGAACGGTCGAGTGTGGAATGGTCGCATGCGGTGTCGATCGCCGAGGCCGCCCTCGCAAGCGGCGACGCTGGCGACGTGTCTGGCGTGGAGTTACGACGGCAGCCCTGGCAGCGAGGAGTTGATCGACTGGATGCCACGGTGTCATTATCGGCGGGACGTGTGTTGCGCATGTCGCGACTCATTCCCACAGCTGAACGCCGCGACGTGGCGCGCGTCCAACCATGATGCGCCGCGCGTTCACCCTCATTGAAGTCATCACGGCCGTGACACTGACGGCGCTGGTGCTTGGTGTCGCCAGCGCGGCCCTCGCCGCCGCGGGCACGACGCGTCGCGCGATTCTCTTGCATCAGGGGACGCTCGAAGCGGAGGTGCGGCTACGCGCGACAATCACCGACATGTTACGCCATCCGCCAAACCCGGAGTCGGTGTCCGAACCGTTATTGCGCGTTGTGCAAACGTCGCGAGGGTCCGCCGAGCTGGTGTTCCTGACAACCGGCGTTCGTGCACCGTTCGGAACCGGACACACGTGGCGCGTTATCCTATCAGTCAGTGACCAGGGGCTGTCGCTGGACGCAAACGAGGTTGGTCGCGGCAGTAGCGATGCGCGTTTGCATACCACCGTCGCGGGCATCGACTCGCTGATGGTTGATGTCCTCGAACCTGCACGTCCGGGCGAAGCTGCGCGCTGGCGTGAGGACTGGCCGCTCGAGCGCGCGCTGCCAGCACTCGTGCGATTGCGTTTCGGTACGGGAAACGGTGCACCACCACCGCTCGTCGTCGCGACGTCACCACTGGGAGAGCGGTGAATACCGCGTTTCGCGTCCGCACCCATGTTCGCGTCGCGCGCATGTGCGTGAGAAGCGCGCGACGGGGTGTGGCACTGCTCGTCGTATTGTGGACGGTTGCCGTGCTTGTCACGGTCACCGCTGTCGCCAGTACTGCGGCGCGCAGCAGCGCATCTATTGCATCGAATCGTCGCGCGCAGTCGATCGCGCGGAGCATGGCCGAAAGTGGCATCGTAGCGGCAACAGCGTTTATCGACGACTCGCTGCGCATGCTGGCGAGCGACAGCAGCGGCTTGGACCGATGGCTGTCGGCGTTGGAGCCGTCCAACACGCTGGCCGTGCCGTTGGTGCAGGATACGCTCGCCGATGGTGTGTTCGCTGCCACGGTTGTTGATGTCAGCGCGCGACTGGATGTCAACAACGCGGGCGTGGACGGACTGCGCCAACTCTTTCGCAACTTTGTGTCAGACGATGATGCCGCACGCGCCGCACTGGCTATCGATGCGCGTGTGCGCGGTGTCGGCATCGTCGACGACAGTGTGTCTTTCGCACGCCAACAGCGCGACTCGCTCGCCGCCACACTGCTCGGCCGAAGCAACGCCGGCAATATTCGGCGTCCGTTCGAATCGCTTGACGAACTAGCGTTCGTTCCGGGCGTCCCGATCGCGTTGCTGGAGCGCGTCGTATCACTGCTGACCGTCGACGGCGATGGTCGGATCAACCGGCGTGCGGCGTCACCGCTGGTGTTGGGGGCGGCGAGTGGATCGCTGGTGGACCGACCGTCGCGACTGTTATTGGTGGCCCGTGGCTGGCAACGCGGCCACGCGCTCACGCGCGAGATTCAGGCCGTTTACGATGTGAGCGACGATGGCTTGCGACTCGTTCGCTGGCGGGAGCAAGACCGGTGAGCGACGTGCTCGGCATCTTGCTTGATGCGTCGCGGGTACGCGTGTTCGCGCGCGACTCGTCAGCGCCCGAACTCGAACTTGGCTGGGACCCGGCGGCGCCAGACGCGGTCGTTTCGCGCCTTCGCGACGCGGTGGACACACCCGACGCGTGCATCCTTGTCGTGGGGTTGGGTTTCCTTGAAATTGCACAGCCGGACCTTCCCCCATTGAGTGCAGCAGCACGTCGCGCCGTGCTGCTGCGCGATGCAGATCGCTACTTCCCGACTGACGGTCCTGTTGCAGTGGCGATGGTCGACGACGTCGCGTTTGCCATGCCCGCTGATCAGCTCACGCAGTGGGTGACGGCGTTTGAAACATTCGCGCCGGTGCGCGCCGTAACGACGGTAGCGCACGCCGCAGCGCTCACGGCGGACTTAGATCCGGCGGAGCCGGCCACGATTGCCGACGGTGGAAGCGGAGATTACGGTCGGCTGGTCTTTGTGGACGGTGCGTTGCGCGAAGCACGCCGCGTTGCTGGTACGCCATCAACTAAGCCAGCGCTTCGAGAGCTCGACGCCGCACGCAGCGTCCGCGCCGCGCTCCGCCTCGCCGACGACCCAGGCGACGCGCTGCTTGGCGACGCCGCCCTTGCCGCACGTTTTGCGTCGGTGCGTCGTGGGCGATGGTTGCGATCGGCGGCGCTGATGGTCGTGTCACTCATCGCGTTGGTGTGGTCGGCCAACCGCTGGCGCGATCGCACCTTGGCTGCACTGCAGCAATCCGAGCGCGCACTGGTTACCACGACGATGCCCGCCGTTCAGGCGCAGCGTCGACTCGAACGCGCGGCGACGGAACATGGGTTGCTCGCGCAGGCCGATGCAGCGTCGCCGCGTACCACACCCGCCGCCGTGTTGGCGCGACTCGCTGCGCTGCTTCCAGCCGATGCGTTTGTGCAACGACTCGAATGGGACGGCACATCGTGGCGCATTGATGGCAGTGCCGCCAATGCGCCGCGCATCGTGCCGCTGCTGGACGCGGACGCACACTTTCAGGACGTCAAGATCGTTGCCGCGAGTACGCGCTTCCTCGACAACGGGCGGCAACGCGAATCGTTCTCGATTGCCTTTCGCACATCGCCTGCGCTCATGGGGAACGCGCGATGACCCGCAGCAACGTCACTCAGCTGCGCGAACGTCGCGTGATTGTCGGTGGGGTGATCGTCGTCATCGTCGCTCTCCTTGCCGCCTATGTCGTGCGGCCAGTCGCGAGGCAGTGGAGCGATCGCGAGCACGAGATTACGCAGTCACGCGCGCGTGTGGACTCGCTGGCCGGACTCGCCGCCGCCCAGTCGTCGCTTGAGACGGCGGCGTCACGCGCGGAATCCGATCTCGCTGGTCGAGGCACACGCGTGTTCCATGCCCGCTCACTCACCCTTGCCGCCAGTGCGCTGCAAACGCTTGTGCAGAACGCGGCGGATGCGAGTCATCTCGTCGTATCACGTCTGGATGTCGCACCGAATGTCGGCACGCGAACGCTCGCTGCGGGTGCTGCGCAAATGGCCGATTCAAGCAGCGCGTCGTCACCAAGTTTGCCTGCGACACTCGCCGCATACGGCGACATTGTGGGGCTGGCCGCGTTGCTTGATAATCTCGCGCGTTCGCCGCGCGTTGTTCGCATCGACAAACTCACCGTCCAACAAAACTCGGCGTTGCGCGGTGCACCGGACATGTTGCAAATCACAATCACGCTGCATGCGCCGGTGGTGATCGAATGACCTGGCGCAGACCGTCAGCATGGCAACCGCGCGTGCTTGACATAGCCAGCGCGATCGTGCTTGCCGTCGCCGTTGTGCTGCTGTTCTGGCGTCCGGGTGATGCCGTGACGCCGCGTGCACCGCGTATCGCTGCAATTCCGCCGGCCGCACCGCCGCGCGCGGAGGTGGATACTGCAGCAACGGTCATCATCGCGCACAACGTGTTCAGCGCAACGCGTCGTGCGCCGACGCAGCGTTTCGTGCCGCCGAGCGAAGAGACCGGCGCGTTGACGAGCGAAGCGCCAGGCAGCACGATGAGCATGCTGTCGCCGGCGATGCTTGCGGCCGGCGGCGACAGCGCGGGTCTCAGTGGTGCCGCCGCCAGCGATGTGCCGCCGCGTCTCTATGGTATTGTGGCGCAGGATGGCGTCCGCCGCGCACTGTTGTTGCTTACCGATAGCGGCGGAGCGCCGCGTCTTTATGCCGTGGGCGATCGACAACGCGGCTATCGCATCATGTCGATCGAACCTGATCGCGTAGTGCTGGCTACATCTACTGGATTACGCACACTGCGCCTCGTTGCGCAGGAGCGGCGTGACTCTCTCGGGAAGATGCCGTGACTTCATCAAGACATGCAGTTGTCGTACTAACATGCGTTTCCGCCCTTGCGTGGCTCGGCGCGCCGATGGCATCGCTCAAAGCGCAAGCCGGCGTGACACCGGCGCCGCAAGTCCGCGCTACGACGCTCGACTTCGTGAACACGAAAGTCGCCGACGTGGTGCGCACGCTGGCCACGATGCTCGGCAAAACGGTGATCATGACCGAGGTGGGCGACGCGCGTGTCACCTTTTCCACGGCCAACACCCTCAAGACATCCGAACTCGAATCGTTACTCGAGTCGATTCTCGAAGCGCATGACTTGATGCTGCTGCCGAGTGGTTCGCTGTGGCAGGTGATGCCGAGCGCGAAAGCACCGAGTACTGGTGTGTTGCGCACCGGCTTCGATTTCCCCGACCCACCGCCGCTGGGACTGGTTACTCAGTTGGTGCCGCTCAAATCTATTCGAGCTGACGAAGGTGCGGACGCATTGCGTGCGGTGTTGTCCAAGGGCGCGCGGATCGAAGTGGTGGCGCGATCCAACGCCCTGCTGATCACTGATCGCGGCGTGAACGTCGCGCGTTATGTCGACCTGCTCAAACGACTCGATGCGGCGCCGGCGGGAGAATCCGGCCTTCGCACCTATGTCGTTAACCTGAAGTACGCGGCCGCCGAGGATCTTGCCGGTTCGCTCGGGCAGCTGTTTGGCATTCAGGTGAGTGGGAGCACTGGCGGTTCGCTCGCCGACCGCTCGCTGTCCAACGCGCTGAACACATTTCGCGTGCGTGAAAACGACACGTTTCGACAACGGAACGGCATGACCAACGCGCCAGTCGCGACCGCACCAGCTGCCGCACCGCGCGACTCAGCGACTGGCGTACTCGTGGGCCGCACCACGATCGTCGCCAACAACCCCACCAATGCGCTCGTCATTCGCACAGCACCGCCCAACTACCCGTTGTTGCGCGAAACAATTGATGCGCTCGACACCCGGCCTGCGCAGGTGCTGTTCGAAGTAACCATCGCCGAAATCTCGCTCGGCGCGGGCTTGGAGTTTGGCGTGGACTGGGCGGCCGTCAATCGTGGTGGTGACGTCGATGCACAATTCGGCTCGCCGGAATTCCCACAAACCACGTCACCGTCGGCGTTGCTGCGTCTGGTGTACCTCAATGGCACCGGCGTGCGCGCACTGCTCAACACGCTGGCTTCAAAGAGTAGCGTCAAGGTGCTATCGACACCCGAAATTATCGCGGCCAACAATCGCGAAGCAACGATTCTCGTTGGCAGCAAGGTGCCGTTCATTTCCTCCACGCGACTGGGTAACGACGTCTCGATCGATCGGGCGGTGCAGTATCAGGACGTGGGTACGAAACTCTCCATCCTGCCCACGATCAACGACGACGGCTACATCTCCGTGCAGCTGCTGCAGGAAGTCAGTTCGTTAACGAAACAAACCGTCGCTGCGGCGTTAAGCGCCCCGGTGATTTCCACGCGAGAGGCGTCAACGCGTGCGGTGCTGCGCGATGGACAAACGGTGGTGATCGCCGGGTTGATCGGTGAAACCGTGACCACAGACGACCAGGGACTTCCTTTTCTGATGGACATTCCCATCCTCGGCAACCTGTTTAAGCGAAAGTCAACGACACGACAGCGCACCGAACTCGCCATCTTCGTCACACCATACCTCGTGCGAACGGATGCGGAAGCAGATGCCTTGCGCGAACGCGCGCGAAAACGGCTCGAAGAGCGCTCACCAGGTGTGCTGGATGGTACGCCGGTTGTGCGAAAGCCACCGCCAGCCGACACCACGCGACGATGACCGTTCCGTCGGCGTGGCCGACAACCAACGGCACAGCGAGCGATGATCTCGCCGCGCTCGACGGACGCGGACTGCGCGCAGCAGCGGCCGGCGCGCTGGCGATGCGATTGCCGGCGCGTTGGCTTGAAGAGCACGCGGTGTTGCCGCTCGCGCTGCACGACGATGTCGCAGTCGTCGCCGTGGACGGTGTGCTCCCGCCGCTGGTGGAAGACGCATTGCAACGCGCACTCGGCGCGCCGATTCGCTGTGTCTCCGTTCACGCGACAGACATTCGTGCGGCGCTCATCGGCGCGCCGCGTGGGCACGCAACGCGTGATGCGGACGATCCGTTGCGCGCGGACGCACCAGAGTCGGTTGATGACTTGCGTGCACAAGCCAGTCGCGAACCGGTGGTGCAAGTGGTGAACGCAATGCTTGCCGAAGCCGTGCGTGCCGGCGCGAGCGACATTCATGTGGAGACGGTGGCCAACGGGCTACGCGTGCGGCTCCGTATTGATGGCGTGCTGCACGATGCGCAAACACTTGGCCGCACATTTCAGGCGGCCGTCGTCTCGCGTATCAAGGTGTTGGCGTCGCTCGACATTGCCGAACGACGCTTGCCGCAAGATGGTCGCGCTCGCATTCGTGTTGGCGCGCGTGAGATCGATGTGCGCGTGTCGGTGTTGCCCGCGTTGCACGGGGAGAGTCTCGTGCTGCGTTTGCTTGATGGCGGTGACAACACACACGGCGGCCAGACGCGCTCGCTCACTGAGCTCGGTCTCGCGGCGGACGTGCATGAACGATTGACCCGCATGCTGGCGCGCAGTTCTGGTTTGGTGCTGGTAACGGGGCCCACCGGCTCAGGCAAGACGACTACGCTGTATGCGGCGCTCGCTGAACGCAGCACGCCGGGTGTGAAGGTCGTGACGGTGGAAGATCCGGTGGAGTATCGCCTTGACGGTGTGGTGCAGCTGCCGGTGAACGTGAAAGCCGGATTCAGCTTTCCGAACGCCTTGCGCGCCATTTTGCGACATGACCCCGACGTCATTCTGGTTGGCGAGATGCGTGATATCGAAACCGCTGACATCGCCGTCCAAGCAGCACTCACCGGACACCTGGTGCTGAGCACACTGCATACGACCGACGCCA
>JAYSVL010000078.1:0-2632 GCA_043718595.1 Gemmatimonadaceae bacterium | reverse complement strand
CTACGCGAACGCACGCGTGAACAACAGCGAGGTGCCACTGTTTCTGCGAGAGACAGACGGTGTGCCGGTCGGTCGCTCGGGCACGCCGGGTGTGCGTCTCAGCGGCCTATCCATTCGGCAGACGACACTCGGCGCATCCCTGAGCGTCGATAGCGTACTCGGAGCGACGTTTGTTGGTGACGCCGATATCGATTTCTTTGCCACTGGCACCGACGCGATACCAACACCGCGTCCGCGACTGCGCACTGCGCGCGCGCAACTTCTCTGGTCCCGCACCGAGTTGCTGATCGGCGCGGATGCACCCGTCATTGCCGATGTGGACCCCGTGAGTTTAGCGACCGTTGGTGTGCCTGGCTTTGCAACGGCGGGCAATCTGTGGAACTGGTTACCGCAGGTGCGCCTGTCGCGTGACATGGCGATAGTCGCGCTCCGAACGACTACCCTTCGCATTGGCGCACAAGTGGCGATGCTTGCGCCGACCACTGGCGATGTGCACGCGGCCGAACTTGACGGCGTCGACGCAGGCGATCGCGCCGGACGACCCGCTATCGAGGCGCGCGTGCGAGTCCGATGGGGCGCAAGCGACGCACCGGACGATCAGCGCGGAGAGATTGGTATCGGCATGCATCGCGGATGGTCACGCACGGCGGGCGACACACTCTCCACCAATCAGGCCGTCGCGCTCAGCGCGCGCGTCGGTCTCACGCGCGGTCTGTCGTTTCGTGGGGAGGCGTATCACGGGCGAGCGGTGCGTGGACTCGGCGGTGGTGCGATCGGGCAGAACACTGGGGCCCCGGCTGTTGGGCAAACGCTCGGTGCACCGTTGCGCAACATGGCCGGCTGGGCGCAGCTTGTAATGCACCTTCGTCCGACGCTGAGCACCGGTGTTGGCTGTGGAACGGATGTCGTCAACCTCGAGGATCGTCCTGATCGCCAACGCAACACCAGTTGTGCGGCAAACATGGCGTGGCATCCGACGCAGCCGGTGCTCTTCGGCATTGAATACCGCACGTTGGCCACGCGCTACGCGAGTGGAACGCGACGCGGTTCCCATGTGAACCTCACGGCGGGATTCGAATGGTGATTTGGCGACCCGGCCCAGCGCGACATTGTCAGCGCCTCGCAATGATCGGCCTGCTGCTCACTGGCGTCGTCGGCGACCTAGTTGCACAGGGCGTGGTGGCAGGACGTGTTGTACTGCTGGAGCGCAATGGCCGCGTCTCGCACGATCTGGGTAACGCGATTGTGCAATTGGAGCCGCTCGATGTCATTCGGCGCGAGCGCAACGACGCGCCAGCGTTCGCCGAAATCGACATGCGATCACGCGAGTTCGTTCCGCGCGTACAACTGGTTCGGGTTGGGGGCCGAGTGGGGTTCCCCAACAGCGATCCGTTCAGTCACAACGTGTTTTCGAACAGCGCACTCGGCGCGTTTGACCTGGGACTCTACCGATCGCGTGTGACGCGCACGTCGGCATTCAACCGGCCGGGCGTGTATGCAATTTATTGCAACATCCACGCGCGCATGGTGAGTTTCGTGGTGGCGGTCGCAACGCCGTTCGTGGCCCGCGTGGGACGTGATGGACGGTTCACCATCGCTGGAGTGCCAGCCGGCAGTTATCGCATTCGGGCGTGGCATGAGCGCGCGCCGGAGCTGACTCGCATTCAGGACATTCCGGCATTAGGTGTAAGCGATGTCGCGCTCACACTCGACGCCCGCGGCTACGAAGAAAAGCCGCATCCGAACAAGTTCGGCGCACCATATGCAGCAACCCGTGCCGACCGCTACTGATCGCCTGCCGCGCATTCGCGGTTTCACGGGGCGTGTATTTCTCGTCACGAGTGTCGTCGTCGGCGTGGTTGTGGCGTTTGCCTTGCTCGTGGCCTCGGCATCGGTGCGCCGCAGTAGCGCCGCGACAGCGCAACGGGCCATTGAACAGTCGGCAGATCTGGCGGCACAGTTTTTGGCTGGCCGCGAGCGCAGTCTTGCCGGTGGTGTAAGCGTGTTTGTACAACGGCCGTACTTTCGCACGCTTGTGTCCGATCGTCGGCGCGCTGATGTGCTCGATCAAACGCTGGAAGCCGTCGCACAACTGCAAGCGCAGTGGGTGCTCATCACCGATGCGCGGGGCTTGCTCGTCGCCCAGTCCAATGAACCATCGGCGACGGGTGACGACCTCAGTCAGGTGCCGCTGATCTCTGGCGCGCTGCGTGGACAAGTGACGGCAGGGTTCGGTGTCTCGAAAGATTCGATTCTCTTTCAGGCCGTCGCTGTGCCGATTGTCATTCCTGGTGGCTTACCGGTTGGTGTGCTTGTTGCGACACGTGTCGTGGATTCGTTACTCGCACATGACGTCGCGGCCGCGACGGCCAGTGACGTGGTGTTCTTCACACGCGCACGCGACGGAACCGTACGGCTCGCTGCCTCAACGATCGGCGGTGATACCACCGTGATCGCCGCCGTGCGTCAACTCGCTGACGCTCCGACGGGATCCGCCGATCGTCAGCGGACGCATCCGGTACGGGTCCACGGCGCTGACTTCCTCACACAGCGTGCGTCGCTGACCACAGCAGGCGGGGAAGTCGTGGGGGGCTTCACCGTGCTGCGGTCGCGAGGCGCTGAACGCGGCAGT
>JAYSVL010000077.1:0-2636 GCA_043718595.1 Gemmatimonadaceae bacterium | reverse complement strand
GGCACCGCGAGCCCCAGCGAGTACGCCAGCAGCAACAGCAGTCCGCGATTGAGGTCGGCGGAACTTGCGGTGTAGGTGAGCACCGCGCCGAGTATTGGACCGATGCATGGCGTCCATCCGGCAGCGAATGCCATGCCGACGAGGACGGTGCCGAGATACCCGAGCGGCTTGTTCGCAATGTGTACGCGTCGCTCGCGACCGAGTGCACCGATATTCAGCACACCAAGCAGGTAAAGGCCAAGTAGAATCACCAACACTCCGCCAACGCGTCCCACCCACTCGCGTTGCTGGAACAACAATCGGCCCATCACCGTGGCCGTCGCGCCCAACGCGAGAAACACGACGGTAAAGCCGGTGACGAAGAGCAGCGAATGCACCAGCGTGGTTTTCCGCGAACGCTGAATGTCGTCGAGACCCAATCCCGTGATGAAGCTGACGTAGCTTGGGATGAGTGGCAAAACACATGGCGACAGAAAACTCAACACACCTGCGGTGAAGCTGATCGTGAGTCCGATGGACGCGGGCTGAATCATCAGGAGCCCAGCGCGCGCTCAATCGCCGCGCTCAGTGACGTGTCGTTCGGTGCGATGGGCCCTGTCTTCCGCCAGCGCAGGATGCCCGCTTTGTCAATGAGAAAGGTGGCGGGCACACCAATCGTCAGGAACAACGACGAAATGCGTTCGTCGGGATCACGCCAGATTGGGAAGTTCATCTGAAAGTCGCGCATAAATCCGCGAATGGTGTCGTCGGTGCCATCGGTGTCGACGCTTACGCCAACCAACTCCAACCCACGTGCGCGATACCGTTCGTGCAGCTGTCGCAACTCGGGAATTTCCGTGCGACACGGATGACACCACGTGGCCCAGATATTGAGCAGCACCACCTTGCCCCGCTCGCCCGCCAACGAGACGGAGTCACCATCGAGTGACACCGTGGCATAGGCGGGAGCGGGCAAGCCAACTTCCACACGACCATCGCTCACGGCTGCACCGTCGGTGCCTGCGCTACAACTACTGAGCAGCACGAGGCCCACAAGTGCGCATGTGACCGCCCGCGCGTTTCCTGATCGGCTCACTTGAACTCCGCGAGCGGCGCCCGCGCGATACGAATGCTTGACGGGCGCCCAGGAACTGTCCACGCGAACATTACATTCGAACCGGTGACCGCAACTTTTGGAAAACCGCTGGCGCGCGCAATCGACGACGACGCAATCGTGGTTGCCGCCCCAGCCTTGCCATCGCGTGCGACGCGCCGTGCACGAACAGCCGCCACGTCCCCGCCTACGCGTTCTACCCACGTGACCAACGCGCCACCGTCAGGGAGCAGTGCGACATCCACACGTCCTGCTGGTGAGCCGCCGTCGATACGCGTGGGTACCGAAAATGTCGCGCCGGCGTCGTCAGAAAACGCGAGGTTCACGCGACCGCTGTCGTTGGGCGCCGTGAACCATGCCAGGGCCACCCGCTTGTCCCGTGCGGCGAGCGCTGGTCCGTTCACCGGACACGCCGCAATCTTCCAGTTGTCGTTGTGCACCGGCACTCCAGTGGTCCACTTCCCGCTCACGCGACGCGCGACATAAATGTCGCGAATTTCGTCGACCGAACGATTGCGATAGGCGACGATCGGTCCGTTCGTGGTGACGGTCGCCGCGTTCTGGCAACAGTCGCAGGTGCGTTCGTCAAGTCGAATCTCCGGACCGCGTGAACCGTCCGGTTGTAACGTGGTGGTCACGAGCATCATCTCGTTCGACATGTCGTGACCGTCCTTCTTGAATTTGCGACCGTCGAGCCACACCGCACCAAGCGCACCAGCCTCGCGCCACATGGCGACGAAACCATGTTCGGCCTGCGCCGAATCTCGATGCGGTGTGACCGGCGCGCTCCACGTCACACCGTTGTCGCGTGACTGCGCGATGCGCACACCGTACGCGTATGTGCCCGGGCCGTTGCGCTGCAACCAGTGCGCCGCCAGGCGACCGCCGTCGAGCACCTCGATGGATGGAAAGTCCGCCCAGTTGATGAAGAAGTCGCGACCACGCGCGATCGTGCGTGCGTCTGACCACTTGTTGCCGTCGTGAGATGCAAAGCGAACCGCGTGTCCGGAGTCCGCCGGTTCCAGCCACGACATGAAGACGCGTCCGTCGGGTGCCACGGTCAAGTTTGGTTCTGCACTACCGGGGCGAGCCGGACTGGCGAGGCTGTCAATGCCGAATGCCGCCGTGTTGGCCGGCGTACCGCTTCGCATCGCGAATGCGGAGACGGCGGTCGCGCCGACGGCGACAACGGCGAGAGCCGTTCGCGTACGCGATCCGTGGACGGCTGCGAGACGACGACTCATGTTTTCCGCCGACGCGACGACCAATGCACAGCGCGGATCTGCCATCCGCTGGCCGTTTTCGACAGCACCATCAGCTCGGCCATTTCCGACCCCGTGTTACCCTCGGCACCGGTGGGTGGCGAAACGGATTTTGACACGACGATGGCCGACGCACCGGCGAGGCTCACCCGCACGACCGACCGTTCCGCCTTGGACGTACCGCTGGCCTTCATGTCAGCGCCAAGATGATGGCCGAGATAGTCGTTACGCGTCTGGATCGCGCCACTTTCGAGGATCATCACATCATCGGCGAGCAGCGA
>JAYSVL010000076.1:0-2640 GCA_043718595.1 Gemmatimonadaceae bacterium | reverse complement strand
TGGCGGCGTGACGATGGTGTGGGTGGAGCCGCTTTCACGCCCGCGACGCTGGCTTCGAGATACGCGTGACTATCGCGACCGGCGTCGTGACCGGACGGGTTCCTCGACGGGCACTGGTGCTCGTCCTCGAATGGTGGAACTGCATGCTGTCGAACTGATGGCGAATTGGGATCGTGCCAGAGCTCGCCGTCCGCTCGAACCAATTCCACCGTTGGAGTAGCGATGCCGCGAGGAGATGTCATGATGCTTACGCGTGGTCAACGTGCAGGCGCTGCCGAACTATCGACGTGGCGCCAATGCAGTGACGGCGCGGTGGGTGTCGTGGACCTGACGGGCGAGCTCCATGGCATGATGTTCGAGCCGCTCAGCAACACGTCGATGTTCGCGTCAGCGCACATCGATGACGAACTCGGCGCGGTGGCGTGGGACAACGGTGCTGACTTGGTGCCGGAATTCCTGCGAGCTCGGGTCAAGGTGCACGAATAACCTTCCGTCCGTTGATGCGCTTCTCTGGAGATATCGCACCGCAACAGACGTCATCATTCACGAACCGGCGGCCACTGCCGCGCGGTGTGCACTAGGGCAAGCACCCACACGGCGTCCTCGTCTATCTCATACACAAGGCGGTAGCTCGCATGCGGTATCAGCTCACGGGTACCGTCGATCATACCTGGTCGACCAAGTCGCGGATGCGTTCGAAGCTTCGCTGCCGCAGCGCCAAAGCGTTTGTCCATGCGTGCGGCCGCGCCACGGTTATCGGCCGAAATGTGGTCCCATATTTCGGTGCGGTCCTGCAGTGCTTCCGCTGTCCAAATGACTTTCACCCGACGTCAGAAACCTTTGTTCGTCGCGCAGCGAAATCTGCTTCAACTTCACCGTTGGGTCGCCCACGACCGGCTCTGACCGACGCCCGGGCCACGTCAACTTTGCGTTGCAAGAAGCTCTCGTATGCCCTCGCGTCGCGTTGGCGTTGCACAAAATCGCGCATCAATTCGCGCACAACCTGTGAAGCTGGTCGATGGGCCGCCTCTGCTTCGGCCACGAACTCAGCACGCAGTTCGGGTTCGAGCTTCATGGTGAAAACCGCTTCCTTTGTCATGTCTAGAGTCTCTCTTCGAGGTAATGACGTAGTATATACTTTATCATCATTTCAGGTCAAGGACTTCTCACAAACAGAAGTGTGAACTGAGGAAGTACTCTTCGTTCAAACGTGACGGCACAAGTTCTTGGATCATGCTCCAAGGTCGTCGCGGAGCATCGACTACGGGATCGGCTCTGACCCGAGCGGCGACGTGATGATGTGCAGCAGATCGGATGGCGCGGTTCCCCGGAGATATCACGCCGCAACAGGCGGCCGTCGGAACGCTTTCCCACTCGGCGATGTCAAACGACTGGCGGCATCCGCTGTCCACGGTCGTTACTCCAGGGATGTGTAGCCAAGCACCCAGCGGCGCCGACTGGCTACGACAGCCTTCTCTCGTTCACCGTCGTGTTGCCCCAAGCGTTTCGGAGGATCGCGTCACGGTCAACATCGAAACGCCCGGTCGATCGTACGAAAACCATCTTCTCGGTTGATGAATGATGGGGCCGTTCGTACTGGCGTGCGCCCAAGGGCGCTCATGGGAGCGCTGAACTGCAGAGCCGGGACACCAACATCCCGCGTGGTGCTCGGCCACCGGCGCGTGACCGCACAAGTTCTTGAGGCAAACGCGAAACAGGTGGCTTCCCATCCACGTGACCGAGTGTGGCCGCTCGGTGGCGGCGTGACGATGGTGTGGGTGGAGCCGCTTTCACGCCCGCTACGCTGGCTTTGAGATAAGCGTGACTATCGCGACCGGCGTCGTGTCCGGACGGTTTCCTCGACGGGCACTGGTGCTCGTTTTCGAATGGTGGGAACTGCACGCTGTCGAACTGATGGCGAATTTGTGGACCTGACGGGCGAGCTCCATGGCATGATGTTCGAGCCGCTCAGCAACACGTCGATGTTCGCGTCAGCGCACTTCGATGACGAACTCGGCGCGGTGGCATGGGACAACGGCGCTGATTTGGCGCCGGAATTCCTGCGTAATCGGGTCAAGGTACGCCAATAAACTTCTTGTCGGTTGATGAATGATTGACCGTTCGTTCGCGCTCACCATCGGCACCCGCGCGATTCAGGTAGTAGGTGCAATGAAATGGTGACGACATCTACGGTGGGGGCCCTACACTTCCAATCGCGCGCGACAGATCGCGCGCGCGTAACCCACCTGCAAATCGTGATTCGATGGGACTGTTCAAAGAGTACATCGCCATGGGTGCGTCGTTGCCGCCGCAGCTTGATCAACTGCGCCGAGAGCAGCTTGCGAGGATTGGCTCGCTACTCAACTCGTCCGTTATCTCCTATGCGTCCCGCATCGCACAGCTTCCGCCGCAAGTCGACATTTCGATTTCGTACGATGACATCCTCCCGTTCACCGACGTCCTGTCCGGCGTCACTGGAGATCGCGTCACGGTCGTCATCGAAACGCCCGGTGGATTTGGCGAAGTCGGCAAGAGCCTTGTGGGTAAGCGTCCGGATTTCCCCATGTTTTCATGAGTTGATGCGGTAGCGATTCTTCTTTCGTTCTGTGGTTTCACCGACAGCGAGAGGAAGAGGCGATG
>JAYSVL010000075.1:0-2642 GCA_043718595.1 Gemmatimonadaceae bacterium | reverse complement strand
TCCGCGATACCCGGAGATGGATCCGGCGGTGCGTGAGGCCGCGCAAGGATTCGAATAGATCCAGTTTCAGTGCGCGAGTCGTGCGCGGTCCGGGGGTGGTCGGAGACGCGCGGGGCGTGTATGTTCCCCATTCTGTCCGCCGGCGGTTGATGGCCGGTCGTGGCGGGACGTGGCGCAGCCCGGTAGCGCACTTCCTTGGGGTGGAAGGGGTCGCAGGTTCAAATCCTGTCGTCCCGATGTTGTACAACGTGATGTACTCACTGAGCCCCGGCCATGCGCTGGGGCTTTGTGCGTTCGCCGTGTTCCCGGAAGCACACCGGAAGCAGACGGCGACGATTCGCGCTCGGCTCCGCGCGGTTCCGCATGGGAACGCTTTGAAACAGCGCACCCCCGATACGCTCTCGGCGATGTATCAATTCTGGTGCTGTCGCCGCTAGCGACCGGCTCAGTACGCGTACCCAAAAATAATGTTCATCTCGTCGGTCGACAGCAACCCAAATCCCAGGGTTCGCTCGGTCACGTTGTTCCACGTCACGACACTCACCAACGCATCGCCAACCTCGAGCACGATTGGCGTGGAAAAGTTGACGAATCCCGGGTGCTCCCAGTCAGTATTGGTATAGACCGTCGTCTCGGCGCCACTCGCACGACGCACATGAATTTCGAAACGCTCACCCATCGAGTGCATGTGCGACGTCAACCCGAGCACCGTGGTCCGGGCACTCACCGGGAACACCGTGCGAATGGTTGTGCGCTGTCTGGGTGGTAGTGAGAAACTGGTGTTCGCCAGGTTGAGCGAACGCGCGACGGTGGTGACCTGAGTGCGGTCGACCGTATAGAGATTGGCGAACGCTTGTCCCGGGAGATTCACCGGCGAGCGATTCACGTAGTGGACGTTGAAATCGAGTGACGCATTGGCGGGCAACTTGAGCGCGACACCCGGGGGAAAACGATAGTCGAAGTCTGGAGTCATCGCGCCAGCAAAGAACACGTGACACGCCATGGGCAACATGTTGATGATATTCATCGTTCCATCGGGATTGCGAATGTCCCGGACAGCATCCGGCGAGGGACGCGCATTGCAGGGAAACGCCGTCCTGGTCTCGTCGAACTGATAGAGCAACAAATGATGACTACCGGGCCGCATGCGCGACTCGATACGCGTGATATACAGATCGTTGGTATTGGCGACGCGCCGATACACGAACAGTTCACGCTCGGACGTGGGGGACACGGCAAAGCTGTCCACTCGCAATTGCAACCCGGCGCCCAGGGCCGGTGCCGCCAACGGCGAAAATGTCGCTGCCTGCAGACGCGCGTCGAGCAGCACTGTGGTGTCCACGACATGGCCCGTACGCGGGGCACCCGCTTCGATCCAGCGGCGCACGTACTCCAACTGGCCGGCGGTCAGTCCCAACGTCGTGCCCATCGGCATCAACTGCCCGTAGTCGCGACTATGGTGCCCCGGAACCCAGGCCAGCTTGTGATACAGCAGCGAACTGTCCGCACGGAATGCCTTCACACGCGGAATCCCATCGGCACGCGCGATCGGCTGAAGCGACGTGACACCGATCAACTGTTGATACGACGAGTCGGCGGTGAGGACCAGCTGCGACTGTCGTGCGAACGTCGTCCCACTGGTGTGACAGCCGGCACACGAGGGAGTGATGATCTCGCGCTGCATGCGCGAGAAGGTACCGTCGGGGAGTGTGTTGGCGGCGGCGGGCGTCGCGCTGTCGCTGCTGCAGGCGGCGAGTAACACCACGGGTACGAACCCGGCCAACCTTCGCCGCCACTGGCAATATCGGCTGATCATCGTGTCCTATTGCATCCGAAAGAGGTAACTCAACTTGAGAAAGAACACGTCGCGCGTGCGCCGCAACCGGTCCGATCCCGTTGGCCGATCGGCCTGAAGGGCATCGCCGTAGCCAACGTAAAATACCGTGCCCGGCGTCGGAAGGTACGAAAACAGAAAATCGACGCGACCGCGGACGCGCTCAAACGCCGCCGCTCGTGCGTAGCTGCCGGTTGACGATCGCAAGTACACCGGCAGGTTGGTACGCGAATCGTCGCGCAGCGAGTCTTGCGTCGTCTGAGAAATCTCACCAATCAACCGCACGAATATCTGCCGCGTTACTTGGTACTCCATTCGCAACCGCTCAACGCTTCGCGACTGCACGCGGGTGCCGTCGGAAAGACGGTCGAAGGTGTCGTGCGCGAGCGTCCCTGACAGCCGGAGTTGTTCGGTGGGCCGCACGTTCAGCGTGGCTTGCGCGCTGAAGATCTGTGCCGAGCTCCATTCAGGGAAATTTTCATCTTTCCCCACAATCACAAACGTATTGAACGAGAATTTGCGAAATTCCGGCGACCCGAGCGAGAACACCCAGTCGAGATTCGGCAGATTCGCGGTGCCAGCATAGCCGACCGTATCGATCCCGCCGTTGCGCGGCTGAAACAGAACGTAGTTGGCATACAGATCGCGGTCGTAGCCGAATTCCTCTATGAACACCTGTCCACCAACCTGCCAGCCGCCGCGGTACCGTGTATTGAGGCGAATGTGAAACTTGACGTCCTGTGCGGCGCGTCGATTCACGAGATCGTCGTAGCGCCACGAGCCGTCCAGAAACACCTCCGGCGCGAAC
>JAYSVL010000074.1:0-2643 GCA_043718595.1 Gemmatimonadaceae bacterium | reverse complement strand
CCACGCGATAGACGAAGAAGCGATTGCCGCTCCCCCACTCGAGCGTGTTACTGTCGCGCCAGCGCGGAAAAATCCCGCCATCGCGCGACAGTTGGGTCACGGGAAACGCGCCACGTCGCTTCTCGATGCCCAGTGTGTTGGCGCCCGTGCCCGCCCACGCCAGCGTCGTGAGATAGATGTTGTCACCTTCCTGAAACGCGACGTACTGACCGTCCGGGCTCGGTACCATTTCATCGGCTGCAGGGAAGGTGACATGCGTTTGTTTGTTGCTGCCGTCGGCCTTGACACTGACGAGGGCGGTTCCACCACGCCCACCGGGCGCGCCGCCAACGCCCGGTGTGCCCGCACGCTCGTCAGGAAAGAAAAGACGACCCTCTGGGCCAAAACTTGGTCGCAGCAATTGGCGACGCGCTTCGTTACCAACGGACACGCCAGTCGGTTTGACGATCGTCGTGATCACCACACCGGTATCGTTGCCGGCCACGTTGTAGCGCGCGAGTTCGTACCACGCGTTGTGTGTGAGCGTGCGTCCGCGCGCAGTCGCACCTTCACCACGCGCGACGACAACGCTGCGTCCGTCCGGACTCCACACTGGATCGACAAAGTCGCCTTCGTTCTTGCTAAGGCGTGTTGGCGCGCCACCACTGGCGGGTACAGTCCAGAGATGCCCGCGATTGCCATCATCGAAAGTGACGAACGCGAGTGTCGTGCCGTCTGGGCTCCACGTGGGTGCGTACTCAAGCGCAGTAAACGATGCGGGCGTGACGCGTGTTGGTGTGCCACTCACACCGCGCTGCACGTACACGTGGCCAAGCGCCTGAAAGGCGATCAGTGCGCCGTCACGATTGGCGCTCGGCCAGCGCACAAATTGCGCGACCACCGCGTCGTCACTGATCCGAAATTCACGACGCGCCATTTCCGAAATCGTGCGGTGCACTGTGGCCGAGAAGTCAATCGTGCTGACCGCGCCACTGGCGACATCCACGCGTCGCAGTTTGCCACCCTGCGTGAGCACGAGGCTTTTGCCATCGCTCGCCCATTTGTACCGCGGCAACACGCCCAGTGTTTTGCTACCGCTCGTCACCATGGGATCGATGGGGTCCATCAACAGACGCTCGGCGCCGGTTTTCAAGTCGCGCAGCCAAAGTGCAGTGCGTGGGCCGTAGAGGTGGCCTTTGAAGTCGTACAACCCATCGGGAATCTGACGCGCAAAGGCGAGCCATCGTCCGTCGGGAGAAATCTCGGGCATCGCTGCACCACCGCTTGAGAAGCGACCGGCAGCGGCACCAACACTCTCGCCGTTGGTCACGTCGACAATTTCACCACCCTTAAACTCGAAGCGGCGTAACTGCATCGCGCCAGAGAGGGGCTCTTTGTCTGTGACGGTGGCCATCGTCACCTGATAGTACAGATATCGCCCGTCACCACTCACTGTCGGTGCGCTGCCGCCCGGCACGAGTGACACGCCGCTCCCGCCGTCGCGGTGATACATCGCGAGTCCAGCGCCACCCCCTTCACCACCACCACGTCCACCACGTTTGACGACAAGGAATTGTCCGTCAGAAGTCCATGCTGGTTCGGCGGCGGTGATGGCGAGATCGGTGTACACGGCTCGCACATTTGAGCCATCGGCATTCATGAGCCAGAGATTGTTCTGGCCACGTCGATCAGAGATGAACGCGATCGTGCGTCCGTCGGGGGAGATGCGGGGCTGATAGTTGAGTGCGACGCCACTGGTCTGCGTGAGACATTCGGCCGCGCCACCACTACTTCGGACGCGATACACGTGGCCGAGCAGGTCGAAATAGATCCACGCGCCATCGGCCGAAATGTCGACCGACATCCACGTGCCTTCCGACGTGGTAAAATTGATCTCGCGTGTCTTGCCGCGCGCGAGGGTGACGTCCCATCGCGAGTTGGCCGTGTCTGGTGCTGCGCCACCAGCGCGTTGTGCGGGCAGCGGTGCAGGCGCTGACACGAGAGCGAGCGTGGCGAGCAGCAAAACGGCGCGATGACGCGCAGTCGATAACACGGCCTGTTGCATTGGGGACGGATCCGTCGCGAGTGGTTGATGCAGAATCGAGCAGACACCGCAAAGTTGGATTCTGGATGCTGTAATTGCTATCGGACCTGAAAGGCGCGATCAAGCAGGTTATGCCTGACGCGCAATCCCTTCGAAAAGTTCGGCCACTTCGCAGGAGAACCCCGGCAACACCTGTCCGCCGGTCAGCGTGTCACCCTCTCGCAGTAGGCCTTCTGCTGTGCCGGCCGTCACGATGCGGACGGTTCGGCGGCGCGGGTCTACAACCCAAATCAACGCCGTTCCGCTCTGGAGGTAGTCGTCCACCTTTTTCTGGATCTGCGACCGCCGCTCACTTGGCGACAATACTTCGACGGCGAGATCTGGGGAGAACTTGAACACGCCCGGCACGAGTCCCTCGGGCGGCAGGCGATCGGCTCGCACGAACGATGCGTCAGGCATGCGAACTGTTCGCGGCAACTGCACGAGTTCGTACCAAACGCCGTCACCGAAGACGCGCCCGAGACGCGCGGGCTTGACATGCGCCATCAGCAACCACACGAGGTTATAGATGACACCCATGTGCGGGCTTCCGGCTCCCGGACTCATTCGCAGTTCACCAC
>JAYSVL010000073.1:0-2644 GCA_043718595.1 Gemmatimonadaceae bacterium | reverse complement strand
GGTGCCACGCTTGCAGGCCGTGCCGTCGGCGACCTCGCAGTGACAGAACGCGGAACGTTCTTTGGCTACGGCGACCTCGTAGTGGACAGGAGAGCGTTTGCGCGACTGCGGAGCGCCTGCGATGTGCCGGTGATTTTTGATGGCACGCACAGCGTGCAGCGTCCCGGATTAGGCGCGGATGGCGCGAGTGGTGGAGCGCGCGAGTATGTGTCGTCGCTCACGCTCGCTGCGGTTGCCGCCGGTGCGCAGGGACTGTTTCTCGAGACGCATCCCAATCCAGATCGCGCCCCAAGTGACGGCGCGAACATGCTGGCCTTGTCGGCGCTGCCTGATCTCGTCGCGCGCGCTGTCGACATCTGGGATCGCGTACGCCAATGACCGCCGACACCATGCTGCCGCCGCTGCACATCAATGCGCCGCGCATCGACTCGGCGCTTGCCAAACGCATTCGTGTGGTCGGGCTTGACGTGGATGGCGTCTTGACCGATGGCGGCGTGTATCTCGGGGCAACGCTCCCAACAGACAGCGAGCCAGTGCGCCAGTTCGAATTGAAGCGTTTCGACATTCAGGACGGGCTGGGCATACACCTTTTGCGCGATGCTGGATTGCAGGTTGTCATCATCACCGGGCGTGTGTCCGAAAGTGTGGCAATGCGTGCGCGGGAGCTTGGCGTCAACGCCGTCATCCAGGATGCCAGCGCGCGCAAGATTGCCGCGCTGCGTCAGTTCTGTGCCGCAATGCCGTGTAGCCTGAGCGACGTTGCGTTTCTTGGAGACGACTTGCCGGACTTACCCGTCTTGCGTGAGGTCGGCCTGCCGGTCGCGGTCGGCAACGCCGTGGCAGAAGTGCGGCACGCGGCTAGGCTGCAGTTGCACTCGCGCGGCGGAACGGGTGCTGTGCGTGAATTCGCAGAGGCGTTGCTCTCGGCACGCGGTGAGTGGACAGACATCGTGGAGCGTTACGTGGCAAGCAAGTCGGACGATGCGCGTGCGTGAGGCGATGCATCGCATCGTAGCCGAGGGCGCGGCGAGCACCGACGTCGAGCGCGTGCTCGCGCGCGGTCGGCGCGTGCTCGCGCTCGAAGCAGCGGCGTTATCCGACACCGCACAGGCACTCGGCGAGGACTTTGTGCGCGCCGTGCGTCTGCTCGCGGCATGCCGCGGCCGCGTCATCGTCGCGGGTGTCGGCAAATCGGGACTCGTCGGCCGGAAGATCGCGGCCACGTTCACGTCCACGGGCACGTCGGCAATGTTTCTGCACCCGGTCGAGAGCGTGCACGGCGACCTGGGTGTGGTTGGTGAGAACGACGTGGCCATCCTGATCTCCAAGAGCGGTGAGAGCGATGAGCTCCTCGGACTGATCGACGCACTCGCGCGCATGGGGGTCCGCATGATCGCCATGACCGCAGATCGCTCCTCGCGACTCGCTCGCTATGCTGACGTAACCCTTGACCTCGGTGTACGCGAAGAGGCGTGCCCACATGATCTCGCGCCAACGACAAGCACCACCGTCACCGTGGCGCTGGGCGACGCACTCGCGGTCGCGCTGCTACAGGAGAAGGGATTTCGTTCGGAAGATTTTGCGCGCTTACATCCTGGTGGTGCGCTGGGTCGTCGCCTGCTGACGCGCGTGCGCGATGTGATGGAGTCGGATCGACTCCCCGTGTTGACCGCGGTCGCCACGATGCGTGATGCGGTGGTGCTACTGGCGGCGCGACGAGGAATTGCTGTTGTGGTGGAACAGGAGCGCATCACTGGTGTCGTGACTGCGGGAGATCTGACGCGATTGTTGCAGCGTTCCGCCGACGTCCTCTCGGTGGCGGTTCGCGAAATCATGACGACAGCGCCGCATGTGGTACGCGACGATGAGCTGGGGAGCGCCGCAATGCATCGTATGGAAAAACATGGCATCATGGCGATGCCCGTGATCGATGATATGGGGCGCCTTGTCGGCGTGATTCACTTGCACGACTTGATGCGCGCCGGAGTTTCGTGAACCTGTTCAGTCGCGTTGCTCGCCACACTCACCGCGTCAACCTGAGGCGTGGGGTACGGCAGTTCGTGATGTTCGCGGCGGGCCTCGGCGTGCTCATAGGGGCAAAGTGCCCATGGAACGCGAAAACGGCAGCTGTGCCCTCACGATCGGCACGCGCTGTCATTCCTGACTCTGCCGATCAACTCATCCTCGGATTGCGCACGATTCTCACTGAACAGAGCGTGTCCAAAGGCATTCTGCTGAGCGATACCGCCTACGTCTATGAGGATGGCAGTCGGCTCGAGTTGCATCGCGTGCACCTCACGTTTCGCACTGCACAAGGCGTGAAGGATGGCCTGCTCACCGCGCGTGCTGGGACCTACAACTCGCGGCTCTCACGGCTCGAGGCTCGTGGTGACGTCGTGGTAGTGCGCGAAGACGGCAAACGCCTCGAGTCGCCACAACTTGTCTTCGATCAGGCGCGAAACCAAATCTTCAGCGACAGCACGTTCACGCTCACGCAGCCCGATCGCACGATTACCGGCATCGGTTTCGAATCCGACCCGCATCTGACCACGTTTCGTTGCCTGCGTGCGTGCAAAGGCCTGGCACCGGTCAACCTTCCGGTGAAATAACGTGCCAACCCGCGCGCTTCGGCGTCATACCGTAC
>JAYSVL010000072.1:0-2645 GCA_043718595.1 Gemmatimonadaceae bacterium | reverse complement strand
GCGACGCGCCTGAAGTGCAGTTTCGCATTGGTGTCCGCGGGAGCGATCGTGCCGCCGTGGAACGTTTTACACGCGAGATCGCGCCGCTGGTGTTGAACGGACCGCCCAGTGTCACGGGCTTTGCCGGCGGTCGCCCGAAGGTCGAAGAGATCGTCGCGTACTGGCCCGCACTGCTTGACAAGCGCGCCGTGTCCACCGCTGTTCGCATCCTGGAGTAGACACCCATGCACATTCGATTGGTGGACATCGCGCATGCGCGCAGCGGTGACAAGGGCAATACGGCAAACGTGGGACTCATTGCGCTGCGCGCGGAGTGGTATCCCATCATGGAGCGGTATGTGACGCGGGAACGCGTTGTGACGCACTTTGCGGGGCAGCTCACCGGCGATGTGGTGCGTTTCGAACTGCCAAACCTCGGCGCGCTCAACTTTCTGCTGCACGGCGCCCTCGATGGCGGCGGGACGCTGTCGCTCAAGACCGACGCGCAGGGCAAAGTGTATTCCACCGCGCTGTTGCGCATGGTGCTCGACGTGCCCGACGCCGAGGCCCGCGCGGCGGCGCTCCCCGGCGCATGATGATCCGCGTCCGACTCCTGCTCCTGGTAGCCGGCGCCGTGGCATTCGGCGTCGCGCTACGGAACGGCACCGAGTGGATGCGTTGGGCGGGAATCGCGCTCGTCGCGGCGGCGCTGGTATTGCGATTTATGGGGCAGGCCAAGCGGTAAGTCGCGTGCCCGAGAAGTCGGCTTGGCTCGGCGACTAGATTTCCTGGAATGCACCCCAGTCACGTTCCTGAGCTCCTCGCTCCCGCCGGCACCCTCGACGCGGTCCGTGCGGCCGTCGCCAACGGCGCGAACGCGGTGTATTTGGGCGCGTCGATGTACAACGCGCGCGACGAGGGTGCGCAGCTCACGCTTGAGGAACTGGCGCAGGCGTGTGCCATCGCGCACGGGCACGGAGTGAGGGTCTATCTCGCGTTTAACGTGCTCATCAAGCCGGCAGAGCTGCAGGGGGCGCTCACGTACCTGGGTGAGTGCGTCGATCGCGGTATCGACGCCGCCATCGTTCAGGACCTGGGCGTCGTGCGGCTCATACAGCAGATCTACCCGCAACTGGAGATCCACGGCAGTACGCAGATGACCGTACACGACGCCAGCGGCGCCGAGGTCATGCGGAGATTGGGTGTCGAGCGCGTCGTGCTGGCACGCGAGAACACGCTCGAAGACATCCGGCGCATTCGCGAGGCGGTCCCGACACTCGGCCTCGAGACATTTGTGCACGGTGCGCTCTGCATCGCGTACTCCGGGCAGTGCTTCATGTCCGGGATGATTTCTGAGCGGTCTGCCAATCGCGGCTCGTGTGCCCAGTCGTGCCGTAAGGATTACACGCTGACCGACGACGCGACAGGCGCCACGCTGGACAGTGGCTATCTGATCTCGGCCAAAGATCTTGCGGCGCACGATCATCTCGGGGAGATCGCGAAACTCGGCGTCGGATGCCTGAAAGTCGAAGGCCGTAAGAAGAAGCCGGAGTATGTCGCGACCGTCACCAAAGCGTATCGTGGCTGGCTTGACGCCCTCGCCCGCGGTGAAAGCGGTGCCGCGCCATCACCGGTAGACATCGAACCGCTGGTACAGATTTTCAGTCGCGGAAACACCGGCGGCATGTACGGTGGTCGCGAAGGTCGCGAATATGTCACGCGCACACAGCCTGACAATCGAGGAGTCACGCTTGGCGTCGTCGTGGGTCGGGAAGGCGGCGATCTGGTGGTCGATGTCACGCGCCAGCTCGCGGTCGGTGATGGCCTGGGGTTTGAACGACCCGCGGGCGACGCCGGCGCGACCGTCGGCGGTACCGTGAGCGTCGTGCGTACGATGTCGGAATGCGACGGCGTGTATCAGCAAGCCATTTCCATGCGCATGGCTGTGCCGCGTCAGCATGTGCCCCTTGGTTCGCGTGTGCTGCGCACCAGCGATGCCACACTGCTCCGAACGGCGCAGGCGTCGTACGCGGACGTGCCAGTTCCCGATCGGGTGGGCGTCAGGCGCGTCGATGTCCGCGTGTTCGGACACGCGGGAGGCCCGCTCAAGACATCGTGGCAGGCGGGCGATGTCGAAGTGATAGTACGCGGCGCGGTTCCGCTGGCACCGGCCAGCAAGCGCGCGCTTGACGTTTTACAGTTGCGAGAGCAACTCGGTCGACTGGGTGAAACGTCCTACAAACTCGGTGTGCTTGATGTGGCTGGATTGGGAGAAGGACTGTTCCTGCCAATCAGCGAACTGAATCGGATACGGCAGGACGCGACCGAGCAGCTCAACGAGCAGCTGGGATGGGCGCGCTCGAGTGACGGCGCCGTGCGGGAGATGCGAATTGCCGATGTGATACTTCGTGTGTCACACGCGACCGTTGGCGATCTGTCCGATACCGCGCACGACACACCCGCGCTCCGCGCCATCGTCTACGACCTCGACGACGCACGGCGAGCGGCGGCTGGTGGTGCCACTGAAATCACGCTCGATCCGTTCCTGCGACACCCCGCGCCACCACTCGCGCGCGTACACACGTTGCGCGACGAACTTGCAGGGCAGGGAATCGGACTTCGTCTGCGCACGCCGACCATCGTGCGACCCGAGGAGCGTCGGCGCC